>JAUSOZ010000227.1 GCA_030655955.1 Deltaproteobacteria bacterium | reverse complement strand
CGCAGTTGTGATCGCCTTCCTCCCCACCTACGCCGGCGGCTATGAGCGGATGTTCAATCGCCTGAAGGAAATCTTTGATTGGGACAGCCCCAGCTACGGCATGATCGACGAGGACCGCAAGAAGCGCATCCTGACCAAGATGATGGAGCGGGATTATCTCTACCTGGACGACCATGAGTGGAAGGGGTTACCCATGGTGGCCGTGGTGCGCAAGGCCCGGATGAAGCCGGTTTACATTTACTCGAACATGACCGCCCTGCGCCGGGGGGTGATGAAGCAGCAACGGCATTCGGAGTTTGTGCCCTTCGCCCGCCTGGGGGACGAAGACGAGATCACCCCGGCCTCAAAGCTCGTCATCGCCCCCACTACCAACCGGATCGTGAACTATTACCGGGACGTGTACCTGTCCAAGGGGGTGGGCATCCCGGCGGACGGGGAGGTGCCCCTGGTGGTGGCGGTTGACGGCAAGGTCTTCGGCTTCCTAATCTATTCCCGGATGCAGGGCGGCGGCGACGTGTATCTGTTGGCCGACTTTGTGGTCAACTCCACGAGATACCGGCGCCTGGCCAAGCTCCTGCTCCTGGTGACCCAGACCCGGGAGGTGCGCCAACTCCTGGAGGAAAAGTTCTTCCTGGAAATCCCCAAGTGCCGGACCATGGTCTTCACCGACAAGCCGGTGTCCATGAAGTACCGGGGCCTCTATGAACTGGCCCGGCGGGACCCCGGCAAGCTGGTCTATGAGACCGAACTGGGCATTCACGAGTTAAAAAAGGTTATCCCCCTATGGCTGAAGAAATTCGAGAAGTCCTGAACCTGCTTAATGAGAAGCTGGCGGGCCTGTTCCCTTACCGGTTGGAGATGGTGACCCCCGGAGAGTTGAAGCTCCTGGAAAAGAACGCCCGGTACATGAGGGCCGAGCAGTTCCAGAACCTGGTGGAGAACATCAAGAAAGACGGCAACCTGTCATCCTTGCCCCTGTGCTACCGGGAGAAGGACGGCAAGCTCCGGGTGCTCTCCGGCAACCACCGGGTCCAGGCGGGCCGCCAGGCCGGGGTGGAGCAGATACTGGTGATGGTGGTGGGCGACGAGAAAGACTCCGATGAGCGCCTGGCTATCCAGCTTTCCCATAACGCCATCGCCGGCCAAGACGACTTGGTGATCCTGAAGGACCTCTGGGAGAGCATCAAAGACGTCCAGGCCAAGGTGTACGCCGGGCTGGACTCCGACACCGTGAAGGCCCTCCAGGGCATCCAGTTCGCGGCCATCGCTGAGCAGCGCCTTCAATACAAAATAGTCACCTTCACATTCCTGGGCCATGAGGTTGAAAATCTGGATGAGCTTATGAAGGCAATAGCGGTGGCTTTTGCTTCGGATGTGGTTTACTTGGCAACCCTCGAAGCCTACGCCCCTCTTTACGAGCTGATGTTGAAGATCAAAAAGCACTGCCTGATCAAAAACACGACCGCGGCGTTCATGAAGTATAACGAGTTGGCCCTGATCGGGTATGACCAGATGGTGAAGGTTGAGGCAGAACATTGTGGAGCAGCAGACTCCGGGGAGGGGGTGATTTCATGAAGTCTGATTTCAAGGAGGATTTGTTGGAAAATACCCTGACCATAAATGAAAGAGCGGAACTGGGAACCCTTGAAGGCATAATCTCACGGGAGATGAAGTCATTCATGGACGTTGGCAATGCGCTACTTACGATTCGGGACCGTCAGCTCTACCGGGAACAGTTCAGAAACTTCAAGGCATATTGTACGGAAAGGTGGGGAATGAGCAAGAATTACGCAAACAGGCTGATAAGCGGGTCTCAGGTGGCGGTCAATTTGGGCGGCCAAGTGATACAAGGGAGCAAAGATGGTGCCCATGGTCACCAACTTTGCTCCCCTTGTGAAATCCAGCCGACTTCAGAACGCCAAATCCGCCCCCTTTCCCAACTTGAACCCGCGCAGCAGCGTACGGTATGGGAGGAAGCTGTAAAAACCGTCCCGGCTGGCAAGGCCGTTACCTATACGCAGGTCAAGGCGTTGGTTGCGGAGTTAATCGGCCCTGCCCCCCCGGCACCCCCTAAAAAGAAAGACCCCTACGCCCACTCCGATGCCCATGCCTTCGCATCCATGGCCATACTCCAACTGGAAAGAATTAGAGATGATGACCCCTTGAGGGTTGAGGGCGTGGGTCGAGTTTCAGAATGGATTCAGGAAAAACTAACCGTATGGACTAAAAACTAAAGGAGAAGAACGATGGCAAGAATTCTGGAAACGAACAATTATAGCAAGTTCGTGTTGTCGTTGTTTAACCGGGAAGTAGGAAGGACATGGCGCCTTGAACAGTCCCTGCTCAAGTATGGGTGGCTTGAGGAATACCCCATGGCCGTGACCAGGCTGGTCGACGGCAAATTGCGGATAGATGATGGCCACAACCGTTTCTATTCGGCGCGCAAACACGGCATCCCGGTCAAATATGTCGAAACCAACAGCAAGATAACTCAGGGCGAGAGGGATGGAACCCATACCCCATGGAACCTACAAGACTACATGGGGTCTTTCGCAAAAAACAACTTCGCGGCCTATCTGGCCGTATATGACTATCACAGGAAAACCGGAATCAAGCTGAACGCTTGCATCTCCATGCTGAGCGGGTCGAGTGCCGGGTCAGGAAACTGGAGGAAGCAATTTAAAGACGGCACTTACCGTTTAGGTGATCCGGCCCATGCGCTCCTTGTCGCGGACCTCGTGGCTCATTGCAGGAAGCATGAATTTCGCCACTGGAACGATACGCCTTTTGTCAATGCCCTTTCTAAAATCGCTTGGGCCGAAGTTTTTGATCCCCAGGTTTTGAAGAGCAAGATAACCGCCTTCCCTGAGCATTTGAAGAAGTACGGGACAAGAGAGGAATATGTTCTGATGCTGGAGGCGATTTACAACCGTTATAGCAAAGACCTGGTACCTTTGGCCGTTAAGGCAGAGGAAGCCGCCAGGAAAAGAAATGTGGTCCTAAAGCATGAGGGACGGCCGGTGGGCCGAACTGAGAGAAGGATCGAAGCCGCCCAATGAAAAGACCAACCGTGGAAATTTGGTTCAGGTGCTGGTGTGGACAGTTGCTTTACGGCGTCCGTCCCGGTGCCCGGTTCGTCTGCCTAAATTGCTGCCGAAAGATTAAGGTTGGAAGATGATCCCGATGAATTGGCCAGACGTTCTACTGGTGCACCGGGCAGCCGAGAACTACCACGGCGTGGCCCTCATGGCCCGAGATCCCATTCTCATGCGTCTGGCTGCGGCCTGGCCCAAGGTGAAGCGACAACTCCCTTCCCCCCCGCCTCCAGGCCAGGAGGTGGACCTGGAGGCCCTCTGGGAGAAAACTAAGGTGGACTTTCAGGGGTGGGCTGAACTGGCTCAGGTGGACATTTGTCAGGTTATAGAGGGCTGGAAAGTTTTGATGGGTAACGGCGTCATCTTGCCGGACGGCACATTAAACCATCTGGCCGATAGCATCTTAAAGAAAGAGGCGGCCGGGCAGCTTATGGTTGAGTTTGGGATTAAACTGGGAGAGATGAAAAAATGACCCCAGACCCCCAATATGCCCCCGACTGCGACATCTTTCTGGGAATCGACAAGGGCTTCCGCAACCCCAACGTTACCCTTTGGATCCAGCCCGACCGGAAGATGGAGCGTGTGATCGTGCTCTTTGCCCATTACCAGGAGATCAGGACCCCGGACGAGAACGCCAAAATCTGCTTGGCCATCCACCAGGCCCGGGGGTATGGCCAGCTCACCGGCGGCTGGGGCGACCCATCGGCCCCGGATATGCTGCGGGCCTACTCCCTGGCTTTCGGGGTGGGGATTGCCGGCCCCCGCCAATCAGTTCTCTCCGGACACGAGATGGTCAAGCAATGGCTCAAGACGGCCAGGATGACTAAAGCATCGAGTGGACTGGTCTTCTCCCGGGAGTGCCCCCGGGATTTGCTGGTGGAGATGAGTAAATACGAAAAACATGAGCCGGGCAAGGGAGCACACCACGGGCCTGACGCCCTCCGGTATTTCTTTGCTGGCTGGCGAGGCGGACGATGACACTGTCCGAAACCCTACCCCTTGTGACGGAGATTCCGCCTATTTCCCGAGATCGCCAGAAGCGCATCCGGGAGATCCAGGATCTCTTTGATACAGGCTTAAAAGTTGCTGAAATTTCAAAACTTTATGGGATTTCAGAGCGAACTGTGCGACGTGACAAAGAAGACGGTAAAGCCTTCGACCGGGCGCTCTCCAAAGCTGTGGATCAGGCGGAAGTCCTGGGGCGTGAAATCAGGAGTTACGAGCAGGCGCTTCGGATGGAGTGGCGCCACTACCGAACGGCGACCAACCCTTTTGTGAAAATGGGCTGCATGAGGAACATTATCGCCCTGAAAGAGAAGTATATCAAATTCCTACAAGGAGCCGGTCTCATCGATAAGGTCGCAGACCAACTCAAGCTCATCGAGATCCCCTATGGGGAGAAACCTGTAAGAGAAGCTGTTCTCGAACTCGTAAAATTGATCAATGAGGCCGCGGCCAAAGACTCCGAGCCTAAAGAATGACCATACAACTGGCAGACATTGATCCGGGAGATTTAAAGCGCGGCCTCCTGGAACATTACCGGCGTGAAGGATTCGATGGCGCCGACGAGCTGTTGAAATTCATCGAGGCCTACTGGAAACTCCGGGTGCCCCGGGCTCAGGTCTGCCCCGAGCACACCCCGCCAGCCGAATACATCATTGACAGCTTTTTTGAGACGGTCCAGGACTCGGTCTGCTGGGCTAATCGTGGCGGCGGCAAAACTCTCCTGGGGGCCTTGTCCACCTGGCTGGATACGGTCTTTAAGATCGGTTGCGCCACGAAGATCCTGGGCGGCTCTCAGGAGCAAAGCAAACGCATGTACGAGCACTTGACCGGGGAGGGGGACGGCTGGGGCATGGTAACCGAGGACTTCCGGCATCTGCTGCGCGGCGAAATGCTGGCCCACCGGACGGTCTTGAACAACCAGAGCAACATCCAAATCCTTACCGCCTCATCCAAGAGCGTCCGCGGCGCCCACCCCCAGAAAATCAAGCTGGACGAAGTTGACGAAATGGACCCGAATATTTACGAGGCGGCGCTGCTGGTGCCGCAAACGAAACGGGGCATTAAGGCCAGCGTGCAGATATTCAGTACTATGCACCGGACCTACGGCTTGATGGACAAGGTCATAAGCGAGGCGGCCCGAAGCGGCTACAAGGTCTATAAGTGGTGCATTTTCGACGTCATGGAGAAATGCCCGGAGTGGCGGGTTTGCGATGACTGCGAGCTTTGGGAGGATTGCCAGGGCAAGGCCCGGCACGCCGACGGCTTTTACAGCATCGAGGACGCTATTTCTAAAAAGCGCCAGGTCTCCCGGGACACCTGGCTCTGCGAAATGTTGTGTTTCCAGCCGAGCCAAGAGGGTTTGATTTATAAGGAATTTGACATGACGCTGCACGTTATTTAGAGCGTAACGCAGCTATACTGATTCCCCACAAGTAATATCCTTATATATCCCAACAACGTTGGGATGGTGGTGTAGTTTGGCCTTTTACCTAAGTAACACTAATAGATTGTGCGACTGTTGCTTGGTGCAATTAATTGTATTTAGACACTATTAGAGGTCAAGTAAATTGTACCGTGTAACTTTAACTACGCATTACACAATAAGTTGCGAAAGATGGTAACGTTGTTAGGTGAGTTTGGTGGGTATAATTTATTGTATTACCATGTAGTTAGGTATTGAGGGCAAAAATAAAATAATAACGATGTGCGTAACTTATCAATATCACTACGCTATCGCTGTCGATAAAATAGTAATTAGCGAGTAATAATAAGCACTTAGGCACACTGAGTGCATCTACTATTATTAACAATTAAACCATCCCACAAAAAAAGGAGCCAACTCTATCGACTAAAGCCACGGCAAAAAGCCAAAACCAGCCGCCCAAGGCAACGGACCAGGGGGAGTCGCCGGTCCATGAAAAATCTCCCCACAAAAAAGAAGGCAGCGCCCGGGCAATCAGAGAGAGGACAGCAACTCTGGCAATCCCACGGGAAAAGCGAAATTGCAAATGAGCGCAACCAGCCCTTGGCGGCGGCGAGGCTCCCCCGGCACCCAGATCGACTCTGGCAATGGCGGGTAGGCGACGGCACCGAAACCGTCAGGAAGTCAGCACCTCTGAAGAAAACAGGAAAGCTGAAGGGTTTTTGAGTTGACCTTAACGAACTCCTTGAGGGTCGGACCTCATTAAAAACCGAGCGCATGGATGACCGGAAGGAGCGGCGAAACCGATAGTTAGCCGAAACCAAGCTGAGGCGAAAGCCGGCCAGGTAGTGGTGGTGGATGGGAGCCTGGAAGGAAGGCGGGGCAAGGCGAGCGAGCGAAAGCGCACGGAATTAGCGGGCCGGTAGGAAGGCGTGAAACCGATAACCTGGATGGTTTTTGGGTAGGCCGATAACGAACCCTGGGCAGGGCGCCCTGAATGCCCAAGAGGAAGGCTCTGAACAGGGGGCGCAAGCGACTGTTTGTGTCCCTGCTTGAGTGCCTTTGACCAAAAAAAACTTGGAGGTGGCCATGAAGGTTGCGGAAAAGAAGAAGGTCAACAAGGCTGTCGGGGTTGTCGTG
>JAUSOZ010000002.1 GCA_030655955.1 Deltaproteobacteria bacterium | reverse complement strand
GCCTTTTCGCCCTTTCCCCTTTTCCCCTTTTCTTTAGCCATGCCCGCCCAGCCCCCGGCTAAGCTGTCCCGGAACCTCAAACTTCTGGTGGTATTCGTCCTCTACTTTGCCGAGGGGGTACCCTTCGGGTTCGTCTACACCACCCTGTCCTACTACCTCCGCAGCCGGGGGGTGCCTCTGGAGCAGATCGGCATCCTGAGCCTCCTGGGCCTGGCCTGGAGCCTCAAGGTCCTGTGGAGTCCCCTGGCGGACCGCTTCGGCACCCGGGCCGCCTGGCTGGTGCCGTCCCAGGTTCTGGTCATACTCAGCATGCTGGGCCTGGCCTACGTGGCCAACGCCCCCGTCAGCCTGGCCTTTTGGGTCCTGGTGGGGGTCCTGTGCCTGGGCTCGGCCACCCAGGACCTGGCCGTGGACGCCTACACCATCGATCTTCTGGACACCGATGAACTGGGTATGGCCAACGGCATCCGCATCGGCGCCTACAGGGTGGGCCTCATTGCCGCCGGGGGCGGGGTGCTCATCATTAGCGACCTGGTGGGCTGGAGTCCCACCTTCGTGGGGGTGGCCGTTATCATGGCCGCCCTGGCCCTCACCGTGGTCGCGTTCGGCCCCTTTCACCAGGCCCGGCCCGAAGTGGCCCGGGCCCAAACCGGCAAGGGGCTTGGCCAGATCAAAGAGTCAATGCAAGTCCTGATGCGCCATCCCCACATGGGGGCTATCATCGTCTTCATCCTGGCCTACAAGGCCGGAGACGCCTTTCTGGGGGCCATGGTGAGCCCCTTCTGGCGGGATATGGGCTTTTCTGGGACCCAGTTCGGAGTGGCCTCCATCACCGTGGGGAAAATTCCGGCCATCGCCGGCGGGTTTCTGGGCGGCATCATCACCGCCCGCTGGGGCATCAGCCGGGCCCTGTGGCTCCTGGGCATCTTCCAGGCCTGCTCCATCCTGGGGTACTGGGCCGCGGCCCTGCCGGGCAGCTGGCATTACACGATTTACCTGGCCACCCTGATAGAAAACCTGGCCGGTCAGATGGGCTCCGCCGCCTTTATGGCCTTCCTCATGTGCCTGTGCGACAAGCGCTTCAGCGCCTCCCACTACGCCTTCCTGTCCATGCTCTTCGGCCTCAGCGCCCGCCTCTGCGGCTACCTGGGCGGCTGGGCCGCGGCCTATTTCGGCTACGCCACCTTCTTCTTCCTGGCCTTTCTGGCGGCCTGGCCCGCCTTCGCCCTGCTCCCCTGGGTTCTGCCCGTGATCCGCAAGATCGAGGGGAGGGAGACGGGGGAAAGTAGATAGTAGCCAGTAGTCAGTAGTCAGGGGGCAGGGGTCAGTTGACTTTGCCCTGGGCTGGCCGCCCAGTAAGAGATAGGCTGCGTCGATTCCTTTTCACACTTAGGGGCAAGGCGTGCCGGCCCGCAAAAAGGGGTGTTGGCGATTTGCAGTTATTCCGTATTTATGGAGATCATAAGGCCAAACCTGACCACTGGCTGCTGGTAACCAAATGATTCGCATCCTCCTCACCGGGCCGCCCCAGTGCGGCAAGACCACGGTGGTCCAGAAAGTGGTGGCCCGCTTTCCGGGCCGGGCCACCGGGTTTTACACCCGGGAGGTCCGGCGGCAAGGCATCCGCCTGGGGTTCGAGATCATCACCCTGGCCGGCGCCACCGCCCTCCTCAGCCACGTGGATATCCCCGGCCCTCACCGGGTGGGGAAGTACGGGGTCAGCCTGGAAAACTTCCACCGGGTGGCCCTGCCCGCCCTTAAGGTGACCCCGGGCGTGGACCTCGTCGTGGTGGACGAAGTGGGGAAGATGGAGTGTCTCTCGCCCCGGTTCGTGGCGGCCATGGAGCGTCTCTGGGTTACTCCGGTGCCGCTCCTGATTACGGTGGCGGCCAAAGGCGGCGGCTATATCGCCGCCCTGAAGGCCAAGCCCGACAAAATCCAGCTCACCGTCACCCCAGTCAACCGGGACGTACGCCCGTCCCGGATTCTGGAACTTTTAAAAACTTAGTGGGTCAGGTTTTCCACCGGTGGTGTCGGCTTTCTTATACCGATTAGAGCTCCATGGACAATTTTTGTAGGGGGGGACCTGCGTGTCCCCCCAAGAGGGCGCACACACAGGTGCGCCCCTACGATGCGTTGTTAAATGATTGACCGCAACTCGGTATTAAATCGATGGATTCTTCCTTCCGCCCAGAAAGACCAAGAAGAACTCAATGCTCTTGCACAACCTTCCGGCTGGGCCCGCTATAACCTTCAAAACCCCAACTTCCTGAGATTTCAGGCACATTGCAATTATTGCCGGTGGTGACTATAATTTACCAATATGGCAACAGAAACCTGGATTGAGGTGCGCGTGATCGTGCCCGCCCGGATGGCCGAAGAGGCCTCCCTGTTTCTCACCGATTTCAGCGGCCGGGGGGTGATCATCGAAGAGGAGAATGTCCCCGCCGGCGGTGCGCTCATCCGGGCCTACTTTCGGCCGGAAGAGTATGGCGAGACGCCGCGGCAGGAGTTGCAGGACTATCTCAAGCGCCTCAGCGCCTACGATCTCTCTCCCCTGGGTCTGGAGGTCCGCCAGGTGGCGGCCGAGGACTGGGCCGAGACCTGGAAGGCCCATTTCAAGCCCGTGAAGGTGACGGACCGTTTAGTCATCCGGCCGCCCTGGGAGGAATACGCCGCCCAACCGGGGGAGACGGTGATCACCATCTACCCCGGCATGGCCTTCGGCACCGGCCGCCACGCCAGCACCCTGTTGTGCCTTAAGGCCCTGGAACAGGTGTGGGAGGAGCGACCGCCCGGCTCCGGCAGCCCCTGGCAGGTTTTGGACGTGGGCACCGGCACCGGCATCCTGGCCCTGGCCGCGGCCCGCTATGGGGCTGAAGTCCTGGCCATCGATCTGGA
>JAUSOZ010000075.1 GCA_030655955.1 Deltaproteobacteria bacterium | reverse complement strand
GGCGTAGCCTCGCATGCGCACCTGGTTCACCTCCGTACTCGATAGGGCGGTGGGGTCGATGTCCGAGCACTTGAACCATTTGTCCCAATCGCGCTGGTCGTCAATGATACCGCGCTCGACGTACTCCCGCCATAACGGGGTACCCCGGTAGGCGCATAAGCGATTGAACCCGAAGGTGTCCAACTGCAGACGGGCGGCAAACCGGAAGCTGGCCATGACATCCTGCTTGGTCTCGCCGGGGGAGCTGATGACAAAAAATCCGTGTACCCGTTCGATTCCCTGCCGCTTCGCTTCACTGACCGCATGCTCAATCTGTTTTAGGGTCTGGCGTTTGTGGAGCCGGTCCAGGACTTTTTGGGTGCCCGCCTCCACCCCAAAGGCCAGAAAATTGCAGTTGGCCTGTTTCATCAGCGCCAACTGATCAACCGCGGCGGCGTCAACCCGGCCTTCGCAGCCCCAGTGGAACTTCAGTTGGCGTTCAATGATGCCGTGGCAAACCTCGCTGATACGCTTGCGGTTCAGGAGAAAGTGATCATCGGTAAGGTAAATCGAGCGATAGCCCATATCGTTGAGCTGCTGCATTTCGCCCAGGACGTGCGCCGCCGAACGGTAGCGCCATTTGCCCTGGGACAGGGAGGGGATATCGCAGTAGATGCAGGAATAGGGGCAGCCGCGGGAGGTCTGGACGGTACAGAATTTGTCCAGGGAGAGAACCGCCGGAACATCCAGGGGCAATGACTCGATATAATCGATGGGCAGGCTGGTCCGGTCGGGGTAAGGAAACTGATTCAGGTCCTGTATGAGTGGACGGGGAGCGTTGCGGACGACCCCGCCGGCGTGACGCCAGACCAGACCGGCGACCGAGCCTAAGTTATTAAAGTTGTTCAAATAGTCCGGCAGAAGCTCTTCGCCCTCCCCGACCCCGACGCAGTCGAGGTCAGGGCAGTCCTCGAGGATGCGGTCCGCATTCATGGTGGCAAAGGGGCCGCCCACGATGATGGGAATTTCCGGCGCGGCCGACTTAAGCTGCCGGGCCAGGCTCTTCAGTGCGGGGTAGGTGGTCGTCGACAGGCAGGAGAGGGCGATGACGTCGGGGGCCTCGGCGTCTGCCGCCTGGGCGATGTGCTCCGCCTGCATCTGGGGGTGACAGGTGTCAAACAGCCGCACCCGGTGTTCATGTTGGCGCAGAACCGGCGCCAGAGTCTGGATCCCCAGGGGAGGAAACGCCATCACCTGGAGGCGTTCAGGGTCAGATGATGCCTTATGCAGTTTCCGAGGCAGGAACCGGTAAAAGTTTGGGTCTCGGACGTAGACCATGAAAACATGCATGGTGAATCCTTATCCACCGGTCGATGGACCGAACAGAACTAAGTGCGCGGTAGCTGAAAACAGCGGCGGCCCTGAAGCCGCCGGTTGCAGGCTTGGGAGTTCCGGAACCGGAAGCGGCTATCGACCGCCTCCGTCCGCCTGACTCCCGGTTCTAGCGGTAACCGCCGCGGCCGCCGCCCCCAAAGGAGCCTTTTTGCTGCGGCTTGGCTTCGTTGACCGCCAGGGGGCGCCCGTCTACACTCCGCCCGTTAATCATGGAAATGGCCTTCTGGCCTTCCAATTTGGTTTCCATCTCGACAAAACCGAAGCCCCGGGGCTGACCCGTTTGCCGGTCGTTAATGATCTTGGCTGAGGCCACGTGGCCGGCTTCGGAAAAGAGGATGTTCAGCTCTTCTTCGGTCATCTGGTGGGGCAGGTTGCCCACATATAATTTCATACTCATAAGTTCTCCTCGTCAGTCTTGCCCTTGCCGAGATGGGCTTACCGGGTTTGCTGCCGGTTCCGCCGTCTCTTCCAGGCTCTCAGGTTCTCTCGGGTGCGGCCTCGGGCCTTGCTGCCGCCAACGGTAGCGTGGTTTTTCCCCGGCTCAGGCTCAAAGTGACAGAACTCCGAGGTCCGAAGACCGCCGGAGTTCTGAACCTTAAACTTTAGGGTCTAAAGCTTGAATACGTTTTGGGCCTGGGGACCTTTGGGACCCTGGACCACTTCAAACTCCACCGTCTGTTCTTCGGCCAAGGAGCGAAAGCCTTCGCCCTGGATGGCGCTGTGATGCACAAACACATCAGGACCGCTCTCCCGGGTGATGAAGCCAAAGCCCTTGGAATCATTAAACCATTTTACCGTTCCAGTTTCCTTCATGGTGAAACCTCCTACAGGTACTGCTCATGATATAACCCGCCAAAAAAGCAGGCCGCACAGCAGTCAGGCAAAAAAAAATCGGTGGGAGTAGCACCCCCGTCCGATTCTTGACCAGGACTTGCGGCCCTGCTTTCAGTCTGACATGCTAAACTAGAGGTATTTTACAAGAAAATTACTCAATGTCAAGGGAAATTGAAATAATTGTTTGCCGCCTCTGACCGCTCCCCGGGATATTCTCCTGCCAGCCAGGGGTTATGCTCTTCCCGGCGCTGCAAAGATTTTATCAGCTACAGGCTGGAGTTCAAGCCTCAATTGGGGGGCGCCACTCTCATCCGGCAGGATAAGCCCGGGTTCAGGCCTCCAGAGTAGTCAGGCCTTCTCGGATGGCATACTTGGTGAGTTCCGCCACGCTCCTGATATTCAACTTTTGCATGAGCTGCTGGCGATGGCTCTCCACGGTCTTGACGCTCACATGGAGTTGGTCGGCGATTTTGGCGGTGGATTGGCCTTCCGACATGAGTTGAAGGACTTCCCGCTCCCGGGAGGTGAGAATCCTGAAAGCCGAGACCTCATGCAAGGGGGCCCCCATCTTACAGTCCTTCACCAAAATATCGGTGACTCCGGGACTGAGATAGGTCTTGTTCGCCAGCACCGCCCGGATGGCCCGGATCAGTTCCTCGAAGGCGCAATCCTTCAAGAGATAGCCCGAAGCCCCGGCCTGCAGCATGTTCACTACAAAGCGGCGGTCGGCATACATGGAAAGGGCGATCACTTTGGTCGCCGGCGACTCGTTGATGATCTGGCGCGTGGCCTCGATGCCGTTGAGATCCGGCATGGCGACATCCATAATGATCACCCCGGGGTTCAGCTCCCGGGCCAACCGCACCGTGGTCCGCCCATCCTCGGCCTCGGCCACCACTTTCAGATCGGACTCCTTCTCCAGCAAAAAGCGGAGTCCCTGACGGACAATCTGGTGATCATCGGCAATCAGAATTTTTGTAACCATCTCCCCCCCCCTTACTTCAATATTTCAAGGGCACCTGCAAGGTAACCCTGGTTCCCCAGCCTGGTTCTGATACCACTTCCAGGTGACCGCCCAAATACTTCAAGCGCTCGCCGATGCTAAAGAAGCCAAACCCAAAGGGGCCATTGGCGGCGTCGGCGGAAACCCCCATTCCCAGCCCGTCGTCTTCGATCTTGACCTTAAGGGTGGCATCCTCCCGGGCAATGAAGACCCTGATATTCTTGGCATTGGCATGTTTGGCCACGTTTACCAGCAATTCCCGCATGGTCTGAAAGAGGATGACGCGAATCTCGTCATTCATGGACTTGGGCGAGCGATCCGTCTGGACCTGGACCGTAATGCCATGTTGTTCCTGAATCAATTCGGCCAGCCATTCCACCGCGGCTTCGAAGCCGAGATCATAGAGGATGGGCGGGCTCAGTTCGAAGCTCAATGACCTGGTGTATTGAATAGTTTGCTCAATGAGGCGCCGGACCTCATCCATAGGCTCGACCAGGTGGGTGGAGGAGGCGGATTCCCGGATGGCCCCCAGCTTGATCTGGGCCAGGGCCAGGATCTGTCCCACGTGGTCATGGAGGTCAGTGGCCAGGCGCCGACGTTCCTGCTCTTCCGTCAGAGACAATTCCGAGGCCACGGACCGAAGTTGTTCCTGGTAAGTGCGGGTTTCTTTTTCAGCCTGTTTCTGGGCCGTGATATCTTCGATCATGCAGACGGCCAGGTGGTCTTCGACCTGGACACCGCGGATCAAGGAGACGTTCAGGCGACCCCAGGCCGTTTGGCCATCTTTGCGAACATATTTTTTCTCGACTTGATAAGAGTCTTTTTTCCCTTGCACCAATTCCCGGAAGAGCGCCTTGCACCGGGAAGCATCGTCCGGCAAGATAAAAACGGTGAACATCTGGTTGACGAGCTCGGTCAGACTGTACCCCAGCATCTGTTGCAAGGCCGGATTGCCTTCGACCACGCGCCCATCTTTGTTCAACAGGGCAATACCGATGGTGCTTACTTCGAAAATAGTGCGAAAGTGCGCCTCACTGTCGCGCAACGCCTCGATATAATCCTGGGCCACAATATCCGAGAGGCCAGGGCTGAGGAAGGTCTTAGAGGTCTGTACGGTACGGATAGCTTTGGTCAATTCTTCGAAAGCACAGTCTTTCAAAAGGTACCCGGAAGCACCGGCTTTGAGGATGTTGACCACAAAGCGCCGGTCGTCATAAATGGACAAGGCGATGATTTTGACCTGAGGGGATGCAGCCAGGATTTGGCGGATCGCCTCCACACCGTGAAACTCAGGCAGACCCAGATCCAGAAGGACTATATCCGGGGCCAAGTCTTGTACCTGACGCATCACCGCTGGGCCGCTGGCGGCTTCTCCCACCACCTCCAGCCCGGTCTCTTTCTCCAATAACGCCCGGAGCCCCTGACGCACAATCTGATACTCGTCGGCAAGGAAAATCCTGGTTGTCATGGCCGGTTCCTGCACATGCTCTCCGTCCGTATTGAGAAGGTCCACAGTATGACGTTTAGCAACAATCACTAGTCACGTCAAACAATTTTATCAATAATATTATAGCATAACCCGGGCCGAGTATGAGCCGGTTTCAGCCTGAAACCGTTATATGGAGCTGGCCCGGGCTGGCTCAGGCCCTGAGAACCGGACCTGAACCTGCGGGGCTGCGGCCGGTTGTTGGGGCCCAGATCGGTGCCCAGGACTGCCTTGACATGCATACGGGCAGCCAGCCGGGGCGCCGGCTCAAGTTCCGCCCCGGGGGAAAATGTCTTATTCAAGCTTGTGGCCACCCGTTTCACCTCGGGCCGGTATGTAGATAACTGTTCGGTCAACCCCGAAATTACTAAAATTATTGATGGCCACTACACGACAATCCTTCCAGGTGGAGCCACGACCGGGTGGAGCGGGCAAGTGGTGAATCCCGTTGCCGTTGAGGATGGCGATATGAGTCTCCATCTCATTCCTCCCGGCTCAGTGACCGGCAAAGAAGGAGGATTTGCTCATCTGGATGGCGGCGGGCCCCAGTACCACAATAAAAATGGCGGGGAAAATAAACAAGAGGAGGGGGAACAGGATCTTTACCGGCAGTTTGGCGGCCCTTTCTTCAGCCTTTTGGGACCGCTGGACCCGGAGAAAGGCAGCGTGGGTGCGAAGAGCCTGGACGATACTGGCGCCCATTTTATCTGATTGGATCATCAATCCCACCAGAGCTTTAACATTCTGGACCCCGGTACGCTCCCCCAAATTTCTGAGCGCCGCCTCGCGGGCGAGCCCGGTTCTCAACTCGGCATTGGTAAGCTGCAATTCTCTATACAGGTCCGTGGAAATGCCCTTAACTTCATCCGACACCCGAATGAGGGTGGCCTGCAGGGACAACCCGGCCTCCATGACGATAATGAGCAGATCCAAAACATCCGGGAGGGCTTTATCAATGCGATCCTGACGCCGGCCGGTGATAAATTTCAGCACATAGGGACCAACATAAAATCCGGCTCCGGCCAACAGGAAACAAAACAGGAGATTGCCCCGGTTCATAACGCCGTTCATCATATTGGCCAACAGGTAAACCACCGGCAGCAGCAGAGCTAACAAAAACCGCAGACCGAAATAAATGGCCGTTCCCTTGGGATGGCGAAACCCCGCCTGGATTAAGGACTGGCGCAGCGCCGAATCGTCTTGTTTGTCATCTACGGCATAATGCCCCAGAGACGATATCCAATGTAAAAATTGTTTTTTAAAGCTACTGCCTTCTCCCCGGTTAATTAACGGCATCGAATCGGTGGAGGGCTGTTTGAAGCGGTCCCGCACCATTTTCCGGTTATTGCAGTAACTGAGGACGCCGTAAGTAAGGAAAGCGACCGTAGCAAAAGAGGCCATGGCTATGACCCAAAACAGGACCGACATCTTCTCCCCCTTTAGACCTTAATGGCTACCATTCTCTTCATGATAAAAATGCCGATGCCAATACTGATAAGCGCGCCCGTTATCAATTTGGGCCCCATAGGGTCATTGAACAAGGTCATGACATACTGCCGATTCATGACATAAAGGGCCAGAAAGGTGACAAACGGCAAGAGGCTCAGGATCAAGGCTGAGAAACGCCCTTCGGCGGTGAGGCCCTGGACCTTCCCCTTCAGCTGGAGCCGGTCGCGGATGATGAGCCCAATGTTTTCTAAAATTTCCGATAGGTTGCCCCCGGTCTCCGACTGGATTATTACTGCGGTGACGAAAAAGCGCAGATCCTGGCTGGCAACCCGGTCACCCATGCGCCGGAAAGCCGCCGGCATGCTCAATCCCAGTTTCTGCTCTTCGAAGGTGATTCGCATCTCGGTCCCCAACGGGCCGGGGATCTCCTGGCTTACCAGGTCCAAGGTTCCCGACAAGGTGTGGCCGGCCCGCAGAGATCTGGCCAGCAACTCCATGGCATCGGGCATGTAGCGCTCGATCTTGGAGGTTTTTCGCTTCCGCTTCCACCGCAGGAACATGATGGGAAGCACCCCCAGCAGGAAAGATAAACCCAGGGACCAGGCCCAACTTCCCACCAGCCACCCGATGAGAAAGCCCGACCCTGACAGGAGGATGGCGATACAGATATAGGTAGTTGGGGCCAGGTAGATATCCGCCTGGAGCAATTGACGCTGGAGATTGTCCTCCTTCCCCCAGCCCAAATAGCGCTCCGCCAGGTTCAAGACCACGCTCTCCTTGGTTTCCTGGAAGGCCTTGAAAACCTGGGCCCGAACCTCCTGTTCCCGCTTGTCCCCCCGCAGGCGCTGATTGATGAGGCGCCGCTTGCGGATGGGTTCCACCATGCCATAATAAATGGCGGTAATTAACAGCATCACCCCCAGGAATAGACCCACCAATCCCAGGGCATACTGGAATTCCATCCCAGCCAGGTTGAAGTTTGTTAGGAAATACATAATCTCCGTCTCCTCCCCGGAAGCAGAGCGTTAGAAGCGCCCCAAAGGTCGCGTCGGCGGCACAAAAATGCCATCCGGCAAAGGCGCGCCAAAGAGCCGGCAGCGCTCCACGAAGCGGGGCCGTACCCCGGTGGCGACAAAGCGCCCCAAAATCTTCCCTTGTTCATCTATTCCCTGCCGCTCAAACACAAAGATATCTTGCATGCTGATGACGCCGCTTTCCATGCCGGTGATTTCCGACATGGCACTCATGCGTCTGACCCCGTCACTGAGCCGAACCAATTGGATGACCACATCTATGGACGAGCTGATCATCTGGCGCATGGCCTTCTCCTGGATGGAAACCCCGGAGAGAGAAATCATGGTCTCCAGGCGCAGCAGCGCATCCCGGGGGGTGTTGGCATGAACGGTGGTCATGGAACCTTCATGCCCGGTATTCATGGCGGTGAGCATGTCAATGACCTCGGCGCCCCGGACCTCACCCACGATGACCCGGTCCGGCCTCATCCGCAAGCAGTTCTTGACCAAGTCTCTCTGGCTGACCTCGCCCTTGCCCTCGATGTTGGCCGGCCGCGTCTCCAGCCGGCATACGTGCTCCTGTTGCAATTGCAGTTCGGCGGAATCTTCGATGGTGATGATGCGCTCCGTGGCGGGAATATAACCCGAGAGGATGTTAAGCAGGGTGGTTTTCCCGGCGCCAGTCCCTCCGGAGATGAGCACGTTCAATTTACTTACGGCGATGGCCTTGAGGGTTTCGCCGATCTCGGCGGTAAGGCTGCCTTTGTCGATTAAATCCTCCAGGCTGGGGCGTTGTACGGAAAACCGGCGGATGGAAAGCATGGGGCCATCCAGGGTCAGAGGGGAAATGATGGCGTTGACCCGGGAGCCATCCGGCAGCCGCGCGTCAACCATGGGGACCGATTCATCTATCCGCCGGCCCACATTGCTGACTATCTTGTTGATAATTTTCAACAGATGGTCGTTATCCTGAAACCGTACGTCCGTCAGTTCCAGACAGCCTTTCCGTTCAACATAGACTTGATTATAGCGGTTGACCAGAATGTCTGAAATGGCGGGATCCAACAGCAGTGGTTCCAGCGGGCCCAATCCCAGGATTTCGAATTCCATCTCCCGGGCCAGCCGCGCCCTTTCCCGCATATTCAGGGGTTCTTTCTCTTCTTCCAGCAGCATACCGATGGCCTGCCGGATTTCTTTGGCCCTCAGCTTCTCATCCAGTTCCTCTAACTGGCTGAGGTCCAAACGCTCCAGCAGGCAATGATGCACCCGTCTCTTGACTTCATAGAGGCGATTTTCCCGGCCCTCATCTTGCTGGGACGGCACCACCACGAGCGGCTTGGATTCCTTGGGAACCAGCTTAGGCCCCTGCGCGGTTTTGTTGATTTTTTTATTATATTCCAGCCAGCTCATTTATCTGATCCCTTTAGAATAGCCAGAATTTCTTTCTGGGTGCGGCGGCGCCGTTAGATTCGCTCTCATCATCCCCAATTTCCGCTAAAATCTGAGACGTCAAATCTTTGATGCTGCGCCAGAGCTTGGAGCGCGGCGCCGCGCCCATCAAGGGCGATCCTTGGTTCAGGCATTGCATCATGGCCGGATAGTCGCTGGGTATGGTTGCGAAGGCAGGATGTTGCAGGATATTTTCCAGGTCGCTCAACTGTAAGCCGCTGCTGTTATCATACCGGTTCACCACGATCTTAATCTTGCGCTTATCTTGGTGCCACTCCGTGGTATAGGGCCAGAGTTTTTTCAAGTTCCTGAGGTCAGGAACAGTAAGCCCGGTCAGCATCAGCACCATATCGGCCTCGGTCAACACCCTGATGAAGAGTTCGTCCAGCCAATGACTGAGATCGATCACGATAAAACTATACATCTGGCGCAGAATGGCAAAGATCGGCTCCAGGCTCTCCAGCTCAATGTTTTCCTGCTCTCCAAAATCAGAGACCCCGTGCAAGATTGACAGTCTGGCGCCGTAAGGCTGCATGATTCTCTGGATGAAAGATTTATCCAGATTGGCAATATTCTGGATCAGGTCAATGATGGAATAATTTGATTCCTGGTCCAGGAAGGTTCCCACATCGGGGAACGGCCGCCCCAGGTCTATCAAGGCTATGCGTCCTGTAGCCGTTTCCCCCAGAGCCTGTGCCAGGTTTACGGCAACCGTAGTGCTGCCCACCCCACCCTTGTGGCCGGTAACCACAATGATCCGTCCCTCCCGGTTGTCCACGGGGACCAGCTGCTTTCTGGCCGTCCGCACCCGGTTTAAAGCACTCTCCAGGTCGCTTATGGTCAGGGGAAGGGGTAAGAATTCCCGAATCCCCACTTGCATGGCCCGGATCAGAAAATCAGGTTCCCGATTATAAGAACAGACCAGGACATGAGCGTGGGGCATCTCCTGGGGCAGACTCTCCAGCCACTCGGGGACCCGGCTCTCCCCATTCATTTCCACCAGGACTACATCCGGAGACACACCCTTTTGTTGGCTGACGTAGCTCTGGGGATCAGTGGTCTGGTCCAACAGCTTCAGTTGGGGAAGCGTATTCAACACCGCCCCGATTTCCGGACGCTGGATCCCGGTCCCAAAGAGTATTGAAATGGTCAACTGGTCAAGATGCACGCCTCGGTCCCCCTGGTGATGCGGCGAATCCGGTCCATTGATTGATTGTTAAATGGAGATCCTCATTATTCCCCCCCTGATCCGTCAGACTTACCGCCAGACAATCGTATCCTTGCCATGGGTAAAGTCCATCTGGGGGCGACCATCCACTCAAAGGCCCATTACCGAAAACCGGGCCGCACGAACAGCTTGCGCTCCTAAAGCTTGGCCTCGCTCCGGTCCAAACCCTTGATAACCTCGACTCTTTTGGCTTCCCGGACCGGTTCCGCCACCTTGCTTTCTTTTTTGGCGTTGGCGCCGTTGATCAGAATTGAGGTCGTCACGCCCGAAGTTTGGGCGACGGTCTTATTGTTGCGGTTTCTGAGCGCCAGCCGGATCTTGCCATTGTTGCTGGCCAGATTGAGCACCTCAGCCGCTTCGGGGGTCAACTCCAGAGTAACGGTATTCACCACCATCGGTTTGTTGTCGCCCTTTTGCTCCCAAATCTGTCCGGTGGTCAGGATCGTAATATCGTGCAGGATGGTCTTGGAAAAGTGATCCTTTTGCCCTTTAAGGGGCAGGTCCATCAGCACATCCACATGGTCCCCGGGGTGAATAAAACCGGCCACGCCCGTAACTTCGTCCACCTTAACGGTGAGGGCCCGTTTGCCGTCTTCCAAAATGCCGCTCAACCCGGCGGCAGTGCCCACCGGGGCCAGCATGGAAAAGAGAACGGGGTTCCCCTGAGAAATAGGCACCTTGACCACCCGGTTCTCAAGCTCCCGCATGGAAGAAACGCAATTCGGCGGTATCACAGCCTGGGGCCAGGTAACGGCCTTCACCGCCGCCCCGGAGAGGGCCGTCCCGGGAGAAATGTCGGCGTTGGCGATAAAGACCTGGCGGCTTGGCGCTTTCACCACCCTGGTCTTCATGCTGACGTAGCGGTGGATACCAAAGGTGGCGACTAATCCAGCCACCACGGCTGCGGCCAGAAAAATGGTGCCTCGCGGCAGATTCAATTTCATGACGGTCACTCACATTTCATAAGGGTTAGGGCCGAAAACCTGATATTGGCCTGAATAAAATTTAAGCCGCTCATGAAATCCAGCGGTTGCGAAATTCTTTGTAGGGGCGCACCTATGTGTGCGCCCTGGTTGAGCGGCGAGGGCGGACACGCAGGTCCGCCCCTACATAACATATCCGGTTGATTGCGATTTGGTATGAGGCGATCTGCAACTATCACAGCGTACCCCCTACACCCACCAGGACTATCATGCCCACGGCAATGGCGACCCCATAAGGGATGCCTTCGGTTAATTGGGCCGGAGACGGGGGGCGGGGCGGGCCGTCCGGCCGGCACAGGATCAGGTTAAGCATATAGACCCACCCCTCCTTGATTTTCTGCCACAGGATTCCTTGCCACACCAGATACCCCACGGCGATGACCCCGCCGGCGATCCCCATGTAGCAAAACAGAAATACGGTGAGCTTAGGACCCAGCCAGGCTCCCAGGGCGGCCAGAGCCTTGACGTCTCCGGCCCCCATGCCGCCCCACAGGTAGATCAGGATGAGGCAGGCGAATCCTAAGAGCATTCCCAGAATGCCATCGGCCAGCCCGGATATGCCATGGCTCATGAAGTTAAAAGCCAGTCCGGCCACCGCCGTCCCTAAGGTGAGATAGTTGGGAATCCGCCGGGTCCTCACATCCCCCCAGGCGATCCACACCGAGAGGGCCAGGGGGATGAGCAGATTTCCCCGGGAACTCATCCAACCAACAGTTTCTGCTAAAGAACCGGCCACGGGCATCGTCCTCTCATCCTCAGAACTTCAATTTCGGGGTTGGGGCCTAAACCCATCGCCCCATGAGCAAGAAGCTCATTACCGCCAACCCCAACGATAACAGCGCCACCGTGGTCTGCAAGACCATCTCCCTGGAGCCTTCGTTCTTCATGGGCCGGTCCCTCCTTGTGCTTTAGCCCAAATAAAAAAACTTAAGTAAATCAGTCCGCCTCTTTGAAAAATCGGGCCCAGCGGGGGGCGACCCCATGCCGCCGGGCCCCAAAACAGTTAGCTTAGGGTAAGACCGCAGTCGCAACCTTGCCAAACTGGGTGTTGAGGCTTGTCCCAATACTGGTAACCGCGGTGATGATGACCACCGCGATCAAGGCTACCAACAGGCCGTATTCCACCGCGCTCGCACCAGACTCATCTTTGAAAAAATTCTTGATCCGTTCCATGTTGTTCTCCCCTTTTTTTGGTATTTGGTTTTTGTGTGGTTATGGGTTGCCCCGGTTAACAAGCTTTTGAACTTTCGCCACGGGTATTCCTGCTAAGTTTCTTTGGCTCATCACCTCCTGGCTGCTGACTTCAATTTTTCTCAACCGATTATTAGGATTGCTTAATGTGATTGGAATATGCTTGAAATCACTTTATCCGTAAATCAGGCCGCCCCTCATTCTTCACTTCCAAACCCCTGAAAAAGAATGGCGGGAAATTCCTGACTCGTAGCGGGGAAAACCGGGGCTCGCCGGGGAGAAAAACCTTAGACAAACGGTACTACAGGAGGGATATAGTTTGTATCTATTTGATTTTACTTATACTTAATGAATAAGTTCGAATGCCGGCAGGACCGGGAAAACCGGGAAGGGATTGACCGGATCATCAGGGATAACCTGAGAAAAATTAGCGGGAGTACAAAAAATTTTTTCCCTTATGACACCTGCTCCAAGAATCTAACTCTTCCCCGCCACTCTCCTCCGGATTTCAAAGGGGGGAACTCAGCGAAATTCTGTTGCAAGTCCGCCTTTAAAACCGGGGGCTTTAATACCACGTTGCCGTCATAAAGGTAATTCTGGCTTTATGATCGCAACACCCGTAGGGGCGGTTCGCTAACCGCCCCTACAATTCGGATTATTACTTGTTTGACGGCAACTTGGTATTAAAACCGGCCATGGGAAGGAATTTTTGCCACCGGCCGCAACCAGGGCCATGGACGCTTGGGTGGGAAGAAAGCCGCGACTGGCTAACGCCGCTCAACGCCGCCGGTCACTTCTTGAAAACTCGTTTGGCCGGTCTATCTTGCCAGCCACCGGGGCAGCCAGATATTTACTTCGGTGCCTTGCCCGGGAACGGATTTGATCTGGATTTCCCCCCGATGATCACTGATGACCTGGTGGACTTTGGTCAGGCCCATACCGGTGCCGTCGGGTTTGGAGGAGAAAAGGGGTCGAAGAGATAGGGCAGGTCCTCGGGCGCAATGCCGACCCCGGTATCCCTCAGGGCCAGGCGCACCCCCTTGGGCTCCGGCGTCACGGTAAGTCTCAGCCGGCCGCCGTTGGGCATGGCCTCTACGGCGTTGTCGATGAGGTGACCCAGGGCCTGGCCCATGAGGTTCTCATCCAGCGGAATCCGGGGCAGGTCCGGGTGAATCCGGCGCTCTAAGACAATCTGTCGCTGAGCCAGGGCCCCGGCGCTGGCCGCCAGAACCCGGTCCAACACCCCGGCCAGGTCCCGGGGCTTGATGTCCGGTTCCAGCAGGACCGTGAAGGCTTCGATCTCGGCCACCATCTGCTCCAGGCGGCGAAGCTCGTGGAGGATGGGGGCGATCATCTCCTGGGCCGGATCGTCGGCGGGCAGGCGCTTCTGGAGGCGGCGGGTGAAGCCCCCGATAATCATCACCGGATTCCGCACCTCGTGAGCCACCCCGCGGGAGAGTTTCCCCAGGGCCGCCAGACGCTCGGTTTGCAGCAGCTTGTTTTCCACCACCTTCAACTCTTCCCGGGTGAGGGAGAGCTTTTCTTTCAGCCGGCCGTAAAGCTGGGCATTTTCCAGGGCGGGGCCGATCATGTTCCCCAGCATGGTGAGAATTTCCAAGTCTTCATCCGTAAAGCCTTGGGCGTCTAACTTGTTGATCACCTCCACCACCCCCACCAGCCGGTCCCGGGATTTCAGGGGGACACAGAGGATGGAGCGGGTGCGAAAACCGGACTCGTCGTCAAAATGCCGGGAGAACCGGGCGTCGGCGTAGGGGTCGGAACAGATCAAAGGCTTTTCCGTCTGGGCCACCCACCCGGCGATGCCTTGCCCAATATTCAGCCGCATGGCTTTGATCTTGTCGGAACCGGGTCCCCGGGCCAGAAGGATAAAGAGTTCCCCTTTGGCCTGGTCCACTTCAAAGATGGAGCTCACTTCGGCGTTCAACGACTGCTCCACACTCATCAGGGCATTGTTCAAGGCCTCCTGGGTTTCCAGAGACGAGTTGATCAGGGAGGAGAGCTGGACCAGATTGGTCAGGTTTTGGCGGGAATAGATGCGATATACCATGGCACTCCGGGTTCCTGGCCCGATTACGCTTAACCTATGACCACGTCGCCGCCCGCCCGGTGGCACAGGCATCCGTGCCCGCCAGCGAAAGGCGGCCAGGGACGGGCGTCCTAACAATCGGTCTCATACCGAGTTGCAATCAAAAAGTATTTTATGGTAGCCGCAGGCTTTACCGTGAGAGTCCACCCGTAGGGGCGGTTCGCGAACCGCCCCTACAAGGAATTTCATGATTGGAAGTGGCCCCAAACGGCCATGGCGGTTTAGCCTTCGACTGCACAGGCGAGACGCCTGTGCCACCGGTTGATTGCGACTTGGTCTCAGTAGAGCAGATACCTGGCCCGCAGCCGGCCGAAGGCATCCAACCGGGATTGCCACTGGCGTTCCATGGCTCGCGGATCATCGCCGTTCTTGATGGCCTGGAGAACCTGGCGGGACCCGATCATGCCCACCGTCCGGTCGATCTGGAACTTCCCGGGATAGAGCCGGCAAAGCGCCGCCGCCAACTCGACCCCCAGGGCGGCCACATCCAGGGCGTCCCGATCCGTCACGTCAAAGCGGACGCCGCCGCAGCGGTGATGGGCGTAGGGGCTGGCTGCGGGAGTGAAGGTCACGGGCTCGAAGACGACCCCGGGGAGGCGACGTGCGCTCAGATAGCGGGCCAACCGACCAGCATCAATCCAGGGGGCGCCGATGATTTCGAAGGGCGTGGCGGTGCCCCGCCCTACACTGACGTTGGCGGACTCGATCATACCCACCCCGGGATAAAGAATTGCCTGGGTCAGCGACCGGAGGTTCGGCGACGGATTGACCCACCGCAAGCCGGTCTGGTCGAACCAGGCCTGCCGCCGATACCCCTGCATCGGCACCACGTGCAATTTGGCCCCGATGGCCCGCTCTTTATTAAAGAGCTGGGCCAGCTCCCCCACCGTCATGCCGTAGCGCAGCGGCAGCGGGAAATAACCGATATACGACTTCAAATCGGCGTCCAGCACCGGTCCCTGCACCATGGAGGCGGTGATGGGGTCGGGGCGATCCAGCACATAGAAGTCGAGGCCGGCGCCGGATGCGGCCTCCATGGCATAGGCCATGGTGGTGATATAGGTGTAGAAGCGGGCGCCGACGTCCTGGATGTCGTAGACCAGGGCGTCCAACCCCCGAAGCATCGCGGCCGTGGGCCGCATGGTCTTGCCGTAGAGGCTATAGACGGGCAGGCCGGTGGCCGGGTCTTCCCCGGAGGCGACCTTCTCGTCCAGGAGGCCGGACAAGCCGTGCTCCGGGCTGAAAATGGCCCGCACCTTGACGCCGGGGGCCCGGAGCAACAACTGGAGGGTCGAGCGCCCCGAGGCATCGATGCCGGTGTGATTGGTGATCACCCCGATCCGCTTGCCCACGAGGGGCTTGAAACCGGACGCGGCCAGGACCTCGATCCCCGGGCGGACCCGGTCAGGCCGGTCGCTGGCGCCAAAGCCCGGCATCACCGGCTCGAGGCCGGCGTCACTTAAGGTGGCCAGCGCCGGCGGCCCCATGGGCACCGCCGCGGACACAGCCGCGGCAGTCTTGGCCCGCAAGGGTTTGACATTGCCGTGGCCGTTGGGATGGAGGCGGGAGGTAAGAATGATCATGCACGTCTGGGAGCCGGGATCGATCCACATGGCGGTGCCGGTATAGCCGGTGTGACCGAAAGAGCCTTTCGGGAAGGCGGTATTGAACACCCGGCTGTAGGGCGACCGGATGTCCCAGCCGAGGCCGCGCTGCGTCGAGATGCCCGGCAGGCGCTGGGCTTTGGTCATGGTGGCGACGGTGGCGGGACTGAGGATACGCTTGCCCTCAATCTCGCCGCCCTGGACAAGCATCTGGGCCAGGCGGGCCAGATCGTCGGCCGTAGCAAAGACCCCGGCATGACCGGCAACCCCGCCCATGTGATAGGAGGTGGGATCAGACACCACGCCCCAGCGCAGCCCTTTCCCCTGGTAGTCCGTGGGCGCGATGCGCGATTTCAGCGCCGGTGACGGCAGGAACGACGTGTCCTTCATGCCCAGGGGCTCGAAGACCTCACGTTTGCAGAAGACGTTCAGCGGCATGTGCGAGACCCGGTGCACGATCTCGCCCAGGGTGATGAAATTGACGTCGCTGTAATTGAACTGCGTCCCCGGAGCCTTGACCGGGTGATCCTGGACGATGGCCTCCATGGCCCCGTCATAATCCGACCAATGGGGCCGGGACGCCACCCCGGCGCGCAACCCGGACGTGTGGGTCAGAAGCTGCCGGATGGTTATCCCCCCCTTGCCGTTGGCGGCGAAGGCCGGCCAGTAGGTGGCGGCGGGTTTGTCGAGACTGATTTGGCCGCGATCCACCAGGATCATGACGGCGGTGGTGGTGGCCACGACCTTGGTCAGGGAGGCGAGATCGAAGATGGTGTCCACCTTCATGGGCAAGGCGCGGGGCTCAAGGGCGCGCAGGCCGAAGGCCTTGCGGTACACGATCTTGCCCCGGTTGCCCACCAGGATCACGGCCCCGGGGACGTTCCCGGCGGCGACCTCCTGTTTGGCCCCTTGATTTATGGCGGCGAAGCGCCGGGCGTCGATCTCGCCGGTCTCCGGTGGCGGCGGCGGCGGTGGCGGCGGCGGCTCGACAATGATCCGCGGCAAGGGCGGCGGCGCCGTGACGCACCCGGCCAGGCCGACCAGGATGAGCGCCACGGCAAGAACGATAAACGCAGGGAAAAACCGGGGAGAAGATGTCGGGAACATAGCTCATTATAGAGAGCCCGGCCTGGCCTGTCGATTATAAAAAAGACCCCGGACCGGTGCTGGCATTTAATGTTGATATTATCGGGATAACGACAGAGCGGCTTTTTGGTTGGGCCTTCCCTACCCCGGTGCCTGACAACCGGAGAGAAACTTATCCCAGGGAGATCACCGGAATTTTCGGAGACAAGGTTGCCTGAAAAGGCGTGGAGGTCAACCCGGGGAAGGCCGGCAGGTTCCTGGCCGGGCCGCGGATGGTCTGCAGGGGGAATGAAGTCCGCCGCGAGAGCGTCTCCCCCGGGAGCAGGGCGCACCTTTCTTCAGGCCACGCCTGGGAGGCTGACATGAATCTGCCCTGGCCCGATCCCGGGTTAATGGTTGAGGGGCGGGTTGCCCTTAAATCCAAACCGAGGCGGGGTTGAGGTTACGTTGCCCTCGCGTGACTGGAGCGTGAGGCAGTGAGTGTGGCCGTGCTCGCAGATATAGGTGTGGCCGGCCTCAGTCGGGGGGAGGTTTAAGACCAGGCGGCCCACCAACGCCGCCGCCTGACCCGTGAGCCTGATGGGCTGCGGATGGTGTTCTACACAGCCCGAGTCGGTAAGTTTAAGCATCTTGGCGTCCTTCCTTGAACTAAAGATACTTAGGGTACAGAAACTCCCGGCGACTATGCCTGCCGGGCATCCGGAGAGAATTGCGTATACTATACAGGTATTCACTAAAAAAGAAAGAGAACATAATAATAATGTCCCATAAATTACCCTTTGCCTGGTCAATCCCCCCCGACTGCCGGTGGTTTGCCTGGTCTCAATTTCTGGCCAGCACGGCGGCGAAAAAGGCGTCCAGGTTGTGATCCGCCGGGGAGGTGCGATAAAAGCCAGGGGGCTGGATCAAGAGACGGGCCTGGAGCGGCAGCCGCCCGGGGTCGGTGGCCAGATGAAATTCCGGGTGCCGGGCCAGGAAGGCGTTTATTTGGTCTTCATTTTCCGCCGGTTCGGTCGTGCAGGTGATATAGAGGAGGCGGCCGCCTGGTTTCAAGAGCCTGGCAGCCTCTTCCAACATGGCCTGCTGCCGGGGCGGAAACGTGGCCAGGTCGCTTTCCCGGAGCCGGCTCTTGATCTCCGGGTGGCGCCGGATGATGCCGAGGGAGGAGCACGGGACGTCCAGGACCACGGCGTCCAGGGCGCCGGTTTTCAGAGGGAGAGCGGAGGCGGCGTCAGCCCGGAGGGGGTGCGCCGCCGTCACGCCCCAGCGCCGCACATTGAGCTGCAGTTCCTGGAGGCGGCGGCCGTGGCTGTCCACCGCCACCAGCAGGCCGGAGTTGCCCATGGCCTCGGCCAGGTGGGTGGTCTTACCGCCCCGGCCGGCGCCGATCTCGGACACGAGCAGGTCCGGCCCCAGGGGCAGCAAATCGGCAGCCAGTTGGGCCGCTTCATCCTGAAAGATCCAGAGGCCCTCTCGATAAGAGGGTAGGTCCGTGGGTGAGGACTTAACAGCCTCGAATATGAGGCCCTGCGGGGAAAACCGGCCGGGCCGGGACTCCACCCCTTCGGCGGCCAACCGGGCCATGAGCGCCGCCGCATCGGTCTTCAGGGTGTTGACCCGCACGGTGAGCGGCGGGATCTGATTGTTGGCCGTCAGGCGGGCCGCGGTGTCGGCCGGGCCATAGTGCGCCAGCCAGCGCCTGACCAGCCAGGCCGGGTGGGAGTGGATGACGCTCAGGGCCAGGACCGGGTCGGCTTCGGGATCGGGCAGCGGCGGCACTTCCCCGGCGGCCAACCGGCGCAACACCGCGTTGATAAAGCCGACGTGGCTCCGGGGCAGGCCTTTGGCCTTGGCCAGATTCCCGGCTTCATGGAGCACCGCCCGGGCCGGCACCCGATCCAGCCACAGGATCTGAAACGTCCCCAGGCGCAGGAGTTGCAGCACCAGGGGGTGGAGTTTGGCCAGGGGGAGGTGGGAAAGCCGGGCCAAAAGATAATCCAACCGCACCTCCCAGCGCTTCACGCCCTGGACCAACTCCAGCAGCAAAGCCCGTTCCCTCCGGGGCAGGCCGGGGTGACGCTTGGCGGTGGCCGCCAAACCCTCTTCCACCGACTGCCCGGTGCGAGCCGCAGCGGCCAGGATGTCCAGGGCCAGGGCCCGGGCGCCGGGTAGGGACGGCGGGAGAGAGAGCTTGTTCAAGGTTGTCGGCCCAGCCTCAGGAAGTGCTGATGGTGATTTTTCCGGCGGATTTCAACTTTTTCGAAAAATTTCCTTACTAATCATAGCAAAACTTCTTATGATTCGTAACTTATTGCTGAGCGAGGCCAGAATCTCCGAGACGCGGCACACAGCATGAAACGTCGGGGAAACCTGACTTACACCCTGGATGCATGGCCCCGGGGCCGGCGCCGACTTCGGGAAACGGGAGCGCCGTTGAGGGGTTCTCGCCTTGACAACTAACGGGACGCACTTGTGCACCTGAGCGACGAACAGATCAGGACCATGAGCCTGGAGGAGAAAGACCGGTGGTGGCTGGACCGGGTCTATAAAGGCGATATGCCCCAGTTGACGGTCCGGGCCGCGGCCACCGGGATGGGGCTGGGGCTCATCCTGAGCCTCACCAACCTGTATATCGGCATCATGACCGGTTGGACCCTGGGCGTGGGTGTGACCTCGGTCATTCTCTCCTTTTCCCTGTTCAAGGTGCTATCCAGGATCGGTCTGGGTTCCGAGATAACCATGCTGGAAAACAATGCCATGCAGTCCGTGGCCACCAGCGCCGGGTATATGACCGCCCCCCTGGTTTCATCGGTGTCCGCCTATATGGTGGTAACCGGCCGGGTGATCCCCATGCACCAGACCATGATCTGGATCGTGATGCTGGCTATCCTGGGGGTCCTGGTGGCGTTTCCGTTGAAACGGCGGTTTATCAATGACGAGCAACTGCCTTTCCCGGAGGGCCGG
Organism: Deltaproteobacteria bacterium; assembly: GCA_030655955.1. Classification (GTDB taxonomy): domain Bacteria; phylum Desulfobacterota; class Desulfobaccia; order Desulfobaccales; family 0-14-0-80-60-11; genus 0-14-0-80-60-11. The sequence goes on along the minus strand of JAUSOZ010000075.1, from coordinate 1,505 downwards.
GCCGCGGGCATCGTCATGGAGGACCTGCACAATAGCGGCGATAAACAGGGGCTTTTCAAGTCCAAGTTGCTGGCCGCCTCGGCCGGGATCTCAGCCCTGATCGAAGTGGTGAGCGATAAGGCGTCCATGACCTGCATGGGGCTGAGGCATCTGGCCCTGCCGGATAACCTGGACGACTACCTCTACAACTTTTGCGCCCCGAGTATTCTGGGGACGTCCTTGCGGAACCTCACGGTTTCCCTGGAGACCTCCGTGGTGATGGTGGCCGCCGGCGGTTTGATGGGCATCAAGACCGGCCTGTCGCTGCTGGTGGGCGCGGTGATCAACTACCTGATTCTGGCGCCTATCCTGATCAAACAGGGGATCATCCAGGGGACCGGGTTCAAGAACATCACCATGTGGGCCCTGTGGGGCGGCGTGGCCATGATGACGTCGGCGTCGCTCTACGCCTTTTTGTCCAACCCCCGCTTGCTCCTGCGGTCGTTCCGTCACATCTTTCCCTCGGCGGTGAAGAAAGAAGACGTCCTGGCCGACATTGAACTGCCCCTTTGGGTGTTTGTCGTCGGGATTCCCATCGTCGGGCTGGTGATCATCCTGTTGGGCCACGCCTTCTTCGGCATCGGCTACCTGACCGGGCTGATCGCGGTGCCCCTGGCTTTTGTCTTTACCTTAATCGCGGTCAATGCCACCGGGCTCACTTCCATCACGCCCACGGGGGCTTTGGGAAAATTGACCCAGCTCACCTACAGCGTGCTGGCCCCGGGCAATATCACCACCAATATCATGACCGCCGGCATCACCGGGGAGGTGGCCTCCAACGCCAGCAATCTCCTCATGGACATCAAACCCGGATACATGCTGGGCGGCAAACCCCGGCACCAGGCGGTGGGACACGTCCTGGGCATCTTTGCCGGGGCCGCGGTCTCGGTCCCGGTGTTCTATCTTATGTTCCATGGCGATATCTCCCTGTTGACCTCAGAGCAATTTCCCATGCCCGGAACCCAGGTTTGGGTGGCGGTGGCTACCGTGCTGACCAGGGGCCTGGAGTCGCTCCACCCGACCGCGAGATGGGCCATTGTGGCGGGGGCGATCCTGGGTCTTGCCCTTGAGATCACCAATAAGAAAACCCGGGGGCGATTCCCCCTGTGCGGCACGGGGGTGGGATTGGCCTTTGTCATTCCTTTCAGCACGTGCCTGGCGATGTTTTTGGGGGCTTTGAGTTTCTGGCTCCTGAAGAAAACCCTGAAAAATCCTGACGGCCGGATTTACCGGATAGGGGTGGAAAACCAGGAGACGGTCTGCGCCGGCGCCATCGCCGGAGGCTCGATTGTGGGCATCATCATCATCGGGCTCAACGCCAAGGCGTTTTTCTGAATACCGGCACCGGTCTTAGGCAAAGTTGCGCTCGTAGAAGTAAGAAAAGCCTCTTGCTGTAGGGGCGCACCCGCGTGTGCGCCCTCGATCCAGGGCGGACACATGGGTCCGCCCCTACAAAAGATAAATTA
>JAUSOZ010000209.1 GCA_030655955.1 Deltaproteobacteria bacterium | reverse complement strand
CCGCCACCGACAAGGGAATTTACCTGATCAAGCTGGAGGAAATCAAGGAAACGGAGCTCCTCCCCGACGCCGCCAAGCAGGTGGAGTCGCGTCTTAAGGAGGAGCAGGCCCGGCAACTGGCCAAAGACGCGGCCCAGAAGGCCCGGGCAGAGCTGTCCGGTGGTTCCCTGGCCCAGGTGGCGCAGAAATTGGGAGTGCCCCCCCAGGAGACCCCACTCATCGCCCTGTCGGGAACCGTCCCGGGGCTGGGAATGCAACCCGCTTTCAACCAGACCGCCCTGAGTCTCAAGCCCCAGGAGATCAGCAAAGTGGTGGAACTGCCCGCGGGGTTCGCCGTCCTTAAAGGCGTGGAACATCAAGCCGCGCACCTGCCTCCTCTGGCCCAGATTAAGGACCGGGTGAAGGCGGTGTTAAAGAAAAGTCTGGCCCGGAAGCAGGCGGAACAGGAAGCCACCCGGCTGTTGGGGGAACTCCGGCAAGGCAAGCCCTGGGGCCAAGTAGCGGCCGCCGCCGGCCTGGCCGTCAAGGACAGTGGCTTTTTTACCCGGTTCCAGGGTTTTCTGGGACAGCGGCAGGCCGAGTCCATGACCGGCGCCGCGTTTCAACTTTCCCGGCAGCACCCCTATCCCGAGAAGCCGCTGTGGTTCCAGAACCAGTATTACCTGCTGGCCTTCAAGGCCCGGCGGGAACCGGATGCCCAGGAATTTCAAAAAGAGCGGGACCAGATGCAAGCCCAGTTTCTTAACCAGAAGCAGCAGCTCCTCTTTGCCTCCTGGCTGGACGGGGAGCGCCGGAGCGCCAAAATCCAGGTTTTTGTCAAGGCTCAAGATTAGCCGGTTTCCCCAACCGGGCCCGAGGGGGCTCATTTCCGGCGGGCGAGGCGGTGTCAGGTCGCAGGGGGAATTTGTCTCGGATTCAGCGCTTCAAATGTGATAAAATGGACTCCAGGAGAGATAGACTAACTACCGGTATTTGAGGGTTCTAAGACGTGTTTGCCAGTATATCCGAATAGTTTTCTTCCCGGCACTGGCCATCGAGAGGAGATAACATGTTCCAATCTGTGATTAACTTTCTGGGCGCCCCTTTCACCGAACTCATCATTTTCGTTCTGCTCGCGGCGTATTTTGTCATGCACCGTCATGACAAACAAGGAGTCAGTGTGCTGAAGGTAATCGTCCTGTTGATTGTCTTCATCTATTTCGCCTGGATGCCTATTGTCTGGCCATCCCTGATTCCCTCATCGATGCGCACCCTCAGCGTTTTCGGCATGTTTGTCGTCAACTTCTACTTTCTTTACAGCCTGATCCTGGGCCGCATCGAACGGCCGTATCGCCAGGCCCTGGCCAATCTGGTCCGGGAACCGAAAAAGCACGAAATTTTCCGTGACATCTGGAGTTCAGGCAAGAGATTCTATTATTATGCTTATTTCTTTCAATCTCTGGTCAGCGGCATCAACCCGTTCCACTTTCTCAGTGATATGGCCAACGATCGGGTGCGGGACGATATCAAAGATGCCTTGCGCCAATTGGGAGTGGAAAAGAAGCTGATCTCACTAGCGCTGATGGTGGGGTTCATGAAGAACCGCCTGGCCGCTGATGGGAACCTGCCCGCCGATTTTAAAGAGGTGATGGGAAAAACTATAGATGATCTGGAGAAACATCCCTGGCTCGAGGAACAAGTCAACGAATTTCTCCGCATTGCCACTGAAGCCCCCGAAGACTTGCACTTTCCGGAATGGATGTCAGCCTTTGAAAACAGTGTTACCGGGAAGAAGTAGGCCCGGTCTACCTTTCCAAGGCGGTGGACATTACTACTCATCCTGAACCGCACCGTGCCGCCGTCACCTTAGGCCGGTCCCCTGCGGTCCGGCCCGCGGCGCATCGGGCCCTGGCCGCTCGGGACCGGCTTCTCGCCGGCTATCCCCTCTGGGAAGCCTGGCGCCGGCAGGCCCGGGCCAGCAAAACCGAGGCCGTGGCCCGGCTGGATGAACTCCTGGATGATTTGGAGCGGGCCGTAACCGCCTGGGGTGGCCGGGTGCTCCGGGCCCGGGATGCCGCCCAGGCCCGCCAGCTTATCCTCGACGTGGCCCGGGAACACGGAGTCAAGACGGTGGTCAAGGCCAAGTCCATGACCACCGAGGAAATCGGCCTCAATCCGGCCCTGGCAGCTGCGGGCCTCCAGGTCATGGAGACGGATCTGGGGGAGTTTATTGTCCAGCTGGCCGGCCACCCCCCGGCCCATCTCACCGCCCCGGCCCTCCACCTGAATCGCCACCAGATTGCCGACCTGTTTGCGGACCACCTGGGACTCCAGTCCCCGGCGGAACCCGAGGCCCTGGCCCGGCTGGCGACAGCCTATATAAAGCCGCATTTCTTCGCGGCCCAGATGGGCATCACCGGGGTCAACTTCGCGACCCCGGAGGGCACCCTGGTCCTCCTGGAAAATGAAAGCAACCTGCGTTTCACCGCCACGCTCCCCAAAGTTCACCTGGCCTTGATGGGCCTGGAAAAAGTCATTCCCCATTTGTCCGACCTCGAGGTCATGCTGCGGCTGTTGCCCGCCAGTGCCACCGGCCAACGCCTCACGGCCCTGGTCCACTTTATCCAGGGGCTCAAGATCCAGCCCCAGGGGAACCAAATCTTTTACCTGGTGATCCTGGACAACGGCCGGCGCCGCCTGGCGGCGGACCCGGAGTTGGCCGAGGCCCTCTACTGCCTCCGCTGCGGGGCCTGCCTCAATGTCTGTCCGATTTTTCAGGTGGGAGCGGCCCACCTTTACGGCCGGGTCTATCCCGGGGCCATCGGCATCCTGTTGGCCCCGTACCTGGCCCCGGTGGGGGATATCTGCGATCTCTGCACCCAATGCGGGGCTTGTCAGGAGATCTGTCCGGTTGGCATCCGGTTGGCGGACAAGATCCGGGGACTGCGCCGGCGCAGCCGCCGTTTTCGGCCGCTCCGGGCCTTGACGACCGCGGCTGGGGCGGTGCTCAGCCGGCCCCGCTGGTACCGGGCTCTGGAGCCGGCCACGCGAGGGCTGGGCGTTCTCGCCGCCCGCCAGGGTTGGGGCCTTCCCGGGCTCCCGGCCCTATCCCCGGAGAGTTTCCATAAGCGACAACGGGATTGCCGGTGCAAGCCCCTCCTGGGCGACGAGGATCAGGGCAGGCCCCCTCGGCCAGCTTGCCAGGCGCCCCGGGCCCTCGCGCCGGACGGAGCTTTCGCCGGGAGGTTGGCGGCAAAAGAAAACCCGGATCTCGACTCTCTCACCACCCTGTTGGCGAAACGGCTTGGGGAAGCCGGCAGTTCACTCGCAGAGGTCAAGGGCCCAGCCGACCTGGCCAGGCGGTTGGCCGGGCAAGCAGAGCCCTTGTGGCTGGAAGATCATCCCTGGCTGCGCCCGGTGGCCGGCGAGCTCGAAAAGCTGGGGGTCAGGCCCCGTATGGCACAGGCCGATTGGGCCCCCATGGCCGGCACCGTGGTAACTGTGGGTTTGGGGGCCATTCCGGAAACCGGGAGCGTCCTGGTTGATTCCGGCGCCGGGCCCGGGGCCGTCCTGGGCTTTCGGGCCGAAAAACAGATCGTCCTGCTGGACCGGAATAGTTCCCGCCTGAGTCTGGCCCAGGCCCTGGAATATGTCCGAGGCCGGGGACCGGGCCTGGTGAGCTGGCTCACCGGCCCCAGCCGAACCGCGGACATCGAAAAAGTGCTGGTGCTGGGCGCTCAGGGGCCTTTAAATCTTGAGATTATCCTGTACCAGGAGGAGGCTTGATGGAACCGGTGCCTAACGCTGAACTCACCTTGCGAGTCAAAGCCTTGCAAAAAGCGCTGGCCCCGGCCGGCATCGGCCTGGCCCTGATCCGCCAACCCGCAGACTTGTTCTACTATGCCGGA
>JAUSOZ010000195.1 GCA_030655955.1 Deltaproteobacteria bacterium | reverse complement strand
CATCTTTTTCCCTCTCCCCCAATGGGGGAGAGGGTTAGGGTGAGGGGGAAGTAATCTTCACGGAGTAAACAATATGTTAGCGAATTTATAAGCTGTCGTACTTAGCCAGGTGAATTGAACGTGGGGCTAAGCCGTTACCATTTCCCCCAGAGCATCAATCCTCCGATCAGGATGAAACTTGCTCCGGCGACCTTCTGCAGCAGGCCCTCGGGGAGCCAATGGGAGATAACGCCCCCCAGGGATACCCCCAAGAGGGTGACCAGGACCAGGGCGGCGCTGCCCCCCAGGAAGACCGACAGGGGCAAACGGGTCTCGGCGGCCATGGTGAGAGCCGCCAGTTGGGTTTTATCTCCCATTTCCGCCAGAAAAAGAGTCCCAAAAGTGGCCCAAAAGACTTTCCAATCCATGATGTCTCAGTTCCTTAATGTTGTCCCGAAAAGTTCAAGGTTAATGTGGGGTGCGCACCGCGCACCAGCGGCGGGCTTCACCCAAAACCCAGAACCTAAAACCTAAAACCCGCTTTTAAGGCAGCCGGTAGCAGGCCCCTTCCCGGGCGGCGTCGACATAGTGCAGTTTGCCATGAGCGATCATCATCTCCCGGCACAGAGCCACGATCTTTTCCACATCGCCATCGCTACGGCTGGGGTCGTGATGCGTCAGGAGCAGGTTATGCACCTCCGCCTCTTTGGCCAGGGCCATCACCTCTTCATAGGTGGAATGTCCCCACCCCCGGCGTTCCGGGATTTCCTCGGGCAGATACTGGGCATCGTGAATCAGCAAGTCGCAGCCGCGGACAAATTCAATAAATTCGGGGATGCGCTTGCCCCGGGCCGCACCCAGTTCGTTGTCGGTGATGAACACCATGGTATGCTTGCCTTCCCGGAAACGGAACGCCAGGCCCCCTTGGGGATGGTTGAGGCGTATGGAGTCAATCAGGACCCCATCCAGGTCCAGGGGGCCATTGGCCACGGTGTTGAGATAAGCAATGTCGGCCTTGAGGTGGTCGAAGGCCACCGGGAAGAAGCCGTCCCCCATGTGGCTGTCAAACACCCGGGTCATACCCTGGAAGGCGGGGGGCCAGCCATCGACGATAACCTTGGTGGACTCAAGGTAAATGGGCTCAAAGAAGGGAATTCCCAGCAGGTGATCCCAGTGGCCGTGGGTGAGGAGCAGGTGAAAGCGGCAGGGGATGTGGCTCTCCATAAGATGCTGGCCCAGAAGACGCAGGCCGGTACCACCGTCAATTACGACTCTCTGCCCGTTGGCCAGCAGTACTTCCACGCAGGTGGTATTGCCGCCGAACTCCAGGGTTTGGGCCCCGGGAGCCGGGATGGAACCCCTGGTGCCCCAGAATTTAATCTCCATACGGTCGGCCTCCTCCTGCAGTCTGATATAGTGGCGAATAAGGTCTCACGCTCACCTCCCCCGAGGCTGATCCCTTCTCAATAGTCGGCCAGATTCACCGGATAATTCTCCAGTTCCAAGAACGCCGCCACCAGGCCGAAACAGCCGGAAAGCATCATGTCGCCGAACGGGGCGGCCAGGACCCCGGGCAGGCCTGCGGCCAGGCGCCGGCGAGGGCCGGTGATGACGGTGAAGGCAAATGAGTCTTTGGCGCTAAAATCCGGTGCATAGGCGCACCCATGCCCCTGGTCGTCAAAGACCTCGGTGTTGGTAAGTCGGCCCTGCTGAAATCGCCCTACCTGAGCCCAGAGTTTTTCCGGACTTAACAGCCCGGTGTGATGCTCGTAGATCCCCCAGAGGCGGTCGCCCCGGACCAGGGCCGCAAAGGTGTGGGCGTTGCCCAGGTTGATCACCGTGAGGCCGCTCTCCAGATGGACCCGGGCCTGGGGATCGAGGAGCGCCCCCCGGACCCCGGCGGCGCAGGTGTCCATCAACAACACCTCGGGCAAAACCTCGGCCACGGCCGCCATCCGGGTGAAGTGGCTGGGGGGCTGGCGGCTGGCCAGGTCCGTCAGTTTGCCCCCCTGCTCCAGAAAACTTTCCCAACCCTGGAAGCGGAACCGGCGGTTGCTGCCCTGGGGGTGAAACCCATGGTCCTGCACCGCCACGGCAAAATGGCTGGGGAAGGGGACCTCGAAGGCCGCCAGCACCTGGCGCCAGTCTTCCACCCCCACGTCCCCCAGGGTCAGGGTCACGGCTTCCGGGGGCGGGGCCTCGGTCAGGATCACGCCCCAGGCTTGAACCGCCTCCAGGCGGTCGCTGAAGGTGAAGGCCGCCTGGGCCGTGGCATAGACCGGCAGGCCCTGGCCCAAATGGTGGCGGACCGCCTGGGTCACGGCCCCGCCGCCCATGACCCGGCCTTGCAAGAAAATGGGCTGCCCCTGAGCCGTGAGGCGCTTAATCCGCCGGGCCAAGACCTGGGTGGGCGCCGGCAGGACCAGCTTGACGCCGTTTTCCACGGTCTGGCCCGGCTCCCAAATAAAGATATCCTGGGTGCCGCCGCCCACGTCTACGGCCAGGAGCGAGCCCTTAAACATGGCCGCACTCCCACTCGGCTGCCGCGGCCAAGACCAGGCGGGCGGCCTGATCCCGGGCCCGGCGAAAAGACTCCGAGCGGTAGCCCGGGTTCCATTGCAAGGTGGACAATTCATCTGAAACCACCAGCAGCCCGGCCACCGGCGTCTGCCGGAACCGTCCCACCGTGAACAGGGCCGCCATTTCCATATCCACCCCCAGGACCCCCTGAGACTGGTAGGCTGCTACCTGCTGCCGCGTCTCGCGATAAAAGCCGTCGGTGGACCAGACGGTGCCTTCCTGCCAGCGGTGGTCCGAATCCGACAGCCGGCGCCGCAGGACTCCGGACAGGCACGGGTCCGGGTCCGGGGGTTGGCCGTCCAGGAGATAGTGCCCGGAGGTGCCCTCAGTGCTTACCGTGGTGGTGGGGAGCACCAAATCGCCGATCGCCAGACCGGGCTGGAGGGAGCCGCACCAGCCCAGGGCCAGGACCATGCGAGCCCCCAGGACCATAAGCTTCTCCAGCACCATGACGGCATAAGGCGCCCCCAGGGCCGGGGCCGTGAGGGTGATAGGTCGGCCTTCCCAACTCCCCTCCCGCAAGGCGCAGTTGTAGACGTAGCGCACCGGCCCCACAGGTTGCACCAGGCGGCAGAGATAGCGGTAGTCAGGCAGGGTGAAGGTGAGAATCACCCGTGCCGTTACCGGCTCGTCCCAGGCTTCCCGCGTCGGGTTGATGATCGCCGCCGAGGCTGAGATCCCGGTATCCGGCGCCCCTGGGCCACCCGGGGAACGAACCCCAACCGCCGCGGCAGCATCATTCCTCATGCCGGCTTCCGTGCCTGCTTGATTTTCCAGACCAGGTACACCGTGGCGCCGATGAGAGCCGCGACCACGAAGTAGTCCAGAATGTGGGTATATTTCTGAATAACCGGCCAATTTTGCCTGAGCCGGAACCCCAAATACGTCAGAAACCCGTTCCACAGGGTGGCCCCCACCGCGGTATAGAGGATGAAGGGGATGAGGGGCATGCGGGCCAGACCGGCGGGAATGGAGATGAGATGGCGCACCACCGGGATAAACCGGGAGATGAAAATGGTCTTGCCGCCGTGGCGCAAGAAGAATTGTTCGGTCCATTCCAGGTGGTGCACATTGAGCAGCAGGTAGCGGCCGTAGCGCAGCACCACCGGTTTTCCCAGCATCCCCATGCCGTAGGATAACAGCGAGCCCACGATGGAGCCCAGCGTGCTGGCCACGATCACCGGGACCACGCTGAATTGCCCCGTGAAGATCAGGAAGCCGGCAAAGGGCATGACCAGCTCGCTGGGAATGGGGGCAACCATGCTTTCCAGGGTCATCAGCAGGAAGATGCCGGCGTAGCCGCATTGATTGATGAACCACGTATTATAGTAACAGAGGGCTTCAGTCAGTCCCATAATTGCCGTTTTCTCCTAATTCCCGGTGGCGGATCTGCTGCACCACCCGGGATTGCAACTCCGTCAGACCGGGACTCAAACTCACCGGGTAGGGGGTGGGGTCCTTTAAGACCTTGTGGGCTTCGGGCAGCCGGGCGAACTGGGCCTGAAAATATTCCCGGCACTCCGAAAGCGTGGGCAGCGGCCGGGTGATTTGGCCGCCCGCCATCACCGGCTGGAGCAGCGGCGTCCCCCCGGGGATGGCCTCGTGGCGCAAGGCAATGGTATCCCGGGCCATGGCGCCCTGATGGTCAAACCAGCGCCACACCTGCTTTTTATCCACCAGGGTGACCTTGCCGGTGGACAGCTTCATGACCGGCTGATCGCCGTAGCGCACCAGTTTATAGGCGATGTCGAAGTACGGGGCGTCCGCCGACACCCCCATTTTGGTGCCCACGGCAAAGGCGTCGATCCGGGCCCCGTCGGCCAGCACCCGGGCGATTTTGTATTCGTCGAAATTGCCGCTGGCCAGGATGCGCACGTAGTCTAAGCCGTGGTCGTCCAGGATCCGGCGCACTTCCTGGCTGATGGCCGCCATGTCGCCGCTGTCCAGACGCACGAAGTCCAGGCGTTGGCCTCTGGCCTCCATCTCTTGGGCCACCGTCACCGCGTGCCGGGCCCCGGAGATGTTGTCGTAGGTGTCGATCAACAGGGTGACGATGGTGGGGAAGTTCCGGGCAAAGACCCGAAAGGCGTCGATTTCGTGGGGAAAACTGGTGATGTAGGAGTGGGCCATGGTCCCGAAGATGGGAATGCCGTAGAGTTTTCCCGCCAGGACGTTGCTGGTGCCCAAAAAACCCGCCAGATAACTGGCCCGGGCCACTTTGAGACCGGCGTCGCGGCCCTGGGTCCGCCGCAAAGAAAAATCCACCAGGGGCCGGCCCGCGGCGGCCTGGACCGACCGGGAGGCCTTGGTGGCGATCATGGTCTGGAGGCTGATAGCGTTGATGATGAACGTCTCCGCCAGTTGGGCTTCGATGATGGGGGCGCTCACTTCGACGATGGGCTCATCTGCAAAAAAGATGCTGCCTTCGGGGAGGGCCTGGACCTCGCCGGTGAAGCGCAAACCTCGCAGAAAGTCCAAAAAGCGCCCCGGAAAGAGGCCGGTGGACCCGAGATAGGCCAGGTCATCCTCAGTGAAACGCAGGGTTTCCAAATACTCCAAGACCTCGGACAGCCCCGCGGCCACAAAATAGTTCCGCTGGGCCGGATACTGGCGGATAAACAGGCTGAAAGTGGCCTCCCCCTGCATATCCTGGTCGAAATAGCAGGCCGCCATGGTCAGCTGGTACAGGTCCGTCAGCAGCGCCGACAGTGCACCCGATGGTCGTTGGTCCACGTTTACCTCATGGGGGGCAGGGGCTTCTCTCGACCCAACCTTTCCCGAAGCCTCTGAAAAATTCCTCTTATCTTATTATAATACCCCGATGGTTTCTATAATTTTGGTTATTTTTTTCAGAACTGAGCCCAGGCATAGGCGCCAAGGCCTGGAAGATGACCGCCGGCGGCGTCTCTCGGACGGGTCATCACCCCCGGGAAAAAACGTCGCCGGTGAGGTCCAGGCGCTCGCCGGCCATGAGCAGCCGGTACCCCAGGGCGGCCACCATGGCGGCGTTGTCGGTGCAGAGCGCCGGGGGCGGCAGGAAGAGGTCAAGCCCGGCGCCCTGGGCGTGCTCCTGCAGCACCTGGCGCAGGCGGCCGTTGGCCGCCACCCCGCCGCAGACCACCAGGCGGGTGCAGCCCTCCTGTTCCAGGGCCAGCCAGGCCCGGCTCGTGAGGCTGTCTATCACCGCGGCCTGGAAACCGGCGGCCAGATCGCAACGGGCCCCGGCATCGGTGAGAACTTCCGGGTACTGCTTGAGCCTATGGGCCACCGCGGTCTTGAGGCCGGAAAACGAAAAGGTGAGGGGCTCCCCGTGGACCTTGGGACGGGGAAGGTTGTAGGCCGAGGGATTGCCGGATTGAGCCAGGGCCTCAATCCGGACCCCGCCGGGGTAGCCCAGGGCCATGAGCTTGGCCACCTTGTCGAACGCCTCCCCGGCGGCGTCGTCCCGGCTGCGCCCCAACAGCACCATCTCCGTAAAACCGTCCACCCGGTAGAGGTTGGTATGGCCGCCGGAGACCACCAGGGCCACGAAGGGGAATGCAGGCACGGTTTCCAGCAAGAATGCCGCCATGATGTGGGCCTGCAAATGATTTACCCCCACCAGGGGTTTTCCTAACGTGAAGGACAGGGTCTTGGCCGCGGCCATGCCGATGATCAGGGCGCCGATGAGGCCGGGACGTTGGGTCACGGCCAGGCCGTCCAGGTCGGCAAGGGTGATGCCGGCCTGATCCAGCGCCCCCTGGATGACCGGCAGGATGTTTTCCAGATGTCGCCGGGCCGCGATCTCCGGCACCACCCCGCCGTATTGGGCGTGCAACTCAAACTGGGTGGCCACCACCGAGGACAAGACGACGCGGCCGTCGGCCACCACCGCGGCCGCGGTTTCATCGCAAGAAGTTTCGATTCCAAGTATGAGCATCTTTTATACTCGTT
>JAUSOZ010000193.1 GCA_030655955.1 Deltaproteobacteria bacterium | reverse complement strand
GGCCTGGGCCCAGCGGTCCACTTCATCCCCCACCTGCTGATAGCGGTTGAGCAGGTCCCGCTCCAGTTCTCCCATGTACCCCAGTTTGCCCAGGGGGGTCTCTACCAGGTTGATGAGGTGCATGATGCGCAGCCTGGTCAAGACCGCGGTGGCGTGGGAGATCTCTTCCTGGGCCACCTGAATGTTCACCAGCACCAGAGGCACGGCTTTAAACATGTGCGCCTCCGGCCACCCGGCGCCACAGCCACGGCGCCACCCGTTCGGACGGGAGGTCCAGCAGCATGCCGGTTATCAGGGTGATGAGGTTATCTATCTCCAATTCCTTGAAGAACAGGAAGGTGATGGGCAGACCGATCTGGAAGGGGGGGCGCGCCAGGCTTTTCGAAAGAACCGCCATCCAGTGTCCCCGGAGCCGGGTCTCCACTTCCGTCCGGTCCCCGGCTCCCTGAAGCAGCTCAATATAGCTTCGCCGGGGCAGGCGCAGGATCATCTCGCCGGTGTTGGGGGCAAAGGCCAGATCATGGCGGGCGGCGGGGCTGATAAAGCTCCCGGCCTCAATGAGATACTGGTAGGTTTCTTCCGGCGGGAAGGCGTAGATGTCGCGGAAACGCCCGGTCCAGGTGATGTTGGTGATGTCAGCCAGGGTGCCCAGGATGGACCCGGCGATGCGGCGGTCGGCCCGGGACAAATCCTCCAGCCCCTGCCAGAGGGAGGCGTATACAAAGAGGTCCAGGGACATCTCCAGGGGAAAGAGGTTGGCCTCGCGCTCAAACCGGGACAGCCCTTTGGCCAGGGGCGGGCCCCAGACGGTGGGGGCCAGGTAGTCCACCAGGCGGGGGATGCTCTCCTGACGCAGCATGGCCTGGAAATCCAGGGATGATAAAGCCGTCAGGGGCAACAGCCGCGCCGCGGCCTCAATCGGGTCCAGCCGCAGGTTGAGGGACCGGAGGACCACCTTGAGGTTTTCCGCCACCAACCGGTACAGTAAGAGATCGAGGAAACGGGACTCCCGCTTTTTAAACCCCCGGCGCACCTTGAGAAAAACCTGGGCCAGGTTGCCGTAGAGGCGGCGGCTTACTTCGGCCTCGGCGTCGGACCTGTGCCAGTCCCAGCCGGAAAGAGTTGGGCCATAAGCCGTGGTCCGGAGGTACCCCACCAGGTCTTCCAGGTTCCGGGCCCGCAGGAGATAGTGATAGTCGTCGGGGGAGAGCAGGTAACTCCTGAGGGCCATGACCTTGGCGCCGCCATAGGCATACCGCCAGAGCTTGAGGATCATGTCCCTAACACCCGGGCGACCAGCGCCCCCACCGCTTCGGCCTGGCGGGCCTTGGCCTGGTCAGTCAAATCCTGGACCTGGCGCGCCGTGGCCGCGGCGATTTCGGCAGCCCGGGCCTCGGCCGCGGCCAGGATTTCGGTCTGGGCATTCTGGCGCACCCGGGCCAGATCATCCTGGAGTTGGGCCTGGCTCTCCTTAACCCGGGCCTCGGCCTGGCGCTTCAGGGCCAACGCCTCTTGCTGGGCCTGGGCCAGCGTTTCTTGACCGGCTTGGTCGGCGGCGATGATTTTTGCCAGATCCGGTAACATGAACCTACCCTGCTGCGAGGAGTTCAAAGTTCAAGGTTTTCGTAGGGTGCGTCCTACGCACCATCATTCCAGTTGAGTGGCGGGCGGGGACGCCCGCCCTACCTGACTTTTCATAAGTTACGGGTGGGCCGCAGGTCCATGCATGACTGCCATGAACCTGGAGCGCCGTGGCCGCACGGAACCCCCTGACCACAGGGCACGGCTTACACTGTTTTGATAGTAATGATTCATGGTTCCAATAGCAAGGAAATGATCGGGGCCACAACATCCGGGGGGAAAATCCGCTGGTCCGGTCTCGAACCGGGTTGCGCTCCTATAAGCAAGAAAAGCTCACGGTCTGTGGGGGCGCACCCGCATGTGGCCCAACCAGAGGGCGGACACATGGGTCCGCCCCTACAGAAGATAAATTATCTGTATGAGCCCAGATTGGTATCAGGCTGCCGCTGGTGGGAGTTTGGGGGCCTGAACCGTCCACCGGGGACGTTTGCCCGTCTCCTGCCCCTTTACATTATGGGCGGGAATCTTTAATCTTGAGCAGGAAGATTTTGGCCGGATTACGGTGCGGCGCGATAAGGAAAATCGATTGGCTGGGTTTGAAGGCCCGGCAAGAAGGTCCCCGGGAGGTTCTATGGCCGATTGCATCCCCCTGAGCCGGGAAATGCTCAGAGATCCCATCGATATTGGCGTTGCCGATGTACCCCTGGATTTTGCCCGGGCCCGGGCCATTGCCGAGGTGCGGGCCCGCCAGGAGGCGGCCGACCCCATGCTCCTGGCCTGGTATGACCGGGACGCCGGCCGATTCTCGCCCCAGGTGACGTGCTGCAGCGATGACAAACCAGCCTGGCTGGTTTATGCCGAATCGCGCGGCGGCGATCTGGTGATCGATATCAACGGCGAGGCGTATGTGTTTGTGTATCGCCGGACTCTCTGATCTCAAATCGCAATCATAAGGTGATTTTTGGTAGCCGCAGGCGAAAGCACGCGCTTGCACAGGTTAAAAACCTGTGCCGCCATTTGCATGCAAATTTATGGGAAAAAAATCCAGTGGGGCGGGCCTCCGTGCCCCCCAGCCAGAGGCGGCCAGGGACGGCCGCCCCACCAACACCAGCCATTTTTCATCTTTCGTTATATCCGTCAGGAAATGACCATTGGTATGGCATGAGGGCAGGCCCCCGTTGGCGGCCCCGTCTCATAGCTGGGCGTTTCACAATTAGCGGGGCATAAATGCAGGCTTGAAGAACCGGACTTGGCAGGGTAAGTCCCCCTTTGAAAAAGGGGGATTTAGGGGGATTTCAAGCTTTTATAAAAATCCCCCCTGACCCCCTTTAGTAAAGGGGGGTAAAAAATCTGGTTTTCCCGCGTCACCTTAATTATGAGACATACCACTAGCCTGCTGTCGGTCAGGCTCTCCCACCGGCCTGAGAGTCCGGCTCACGGGATGGGGATTGGGCCCAGGCGGGGCTCTTTGAGTCCCGACTCCAGCATCGTGGCCGAGAGATCGGGTTTGCGGCTCAAGCTCCGCCGCCGGAAGGGACTGTAAAGCAATTTAAAAATATCGGATTTCTTCATGTAGCGGCTGAAGGTGCGCAGCAGCTTGTAGGTGCGGATGGGACGCTGGAAAATACGGCGGGCAAATAGCAGGGC
>JAUSOZ010000190.1 GCA_030655955.1 Deltaproteobacteria bacterium | reverse complement strand
CTCACTGAAATCTTTGGCCTGGGTGATCTCCCGGCCCAACAAGATGTGTGCGTCGCGTTTCCCGATGGTAACGGGGACCAATTCATCGCTCATGCCCCAATTGCACACCATTTTGCGGGCCAGGTCGGTGGCGCGTTCCAGGTCGTTGCCGGCGCCGGTGGTGAAATGATTAAAAATCAGTTGCTCGGCGGCCCGGCCTCCCAACAACACCGTCAGGACATCGACGAGATACTCTTTGGGGTAGGTGTGGCGTTCATCCAGGGGCAGTTGCTGGGTGAGCCCCAAGGCCCGGCCCCGGGGGATGATGGTGACCTTGTGGATGGGGTCGGCGCCCGGGGTGCACTTGGCCACCAGGGTATGACCGGCCTCGTGATAGGCGGTGTTGCGGCGTTCCTGCTCAGTCAGAATGAGGCTGCGGCGTTCGGTGCCCATGAGGACCTTGTCTTTGGCCTCTTCGAAGTCGGACATGGTGACTGATTCACTGCCGCGGCGGGCTGCAAAGAGGGCGGCTTCGTTGGCCAGGTTCTCGAGGTCGGCGCCGGTAAATCCGGGGGTGCCCCGGGCCAGGATGGAAAGGTCGACGGAGTCGGCCAGGGGAGTGCGCCGGGTATGGACCTTGAGGATGGCTTCCCGCCCCTTGACGTCGGGGATGGGGACCACCACCTGGCGGTCGAAGCGGCCGGGGCGCAGCAAGGCCGGGTCCAGAACGTCCGGACGGTTGGTGGCGGCGATGAGGATAACCCCTTCATTGGCCTCAAAGCCGTCCATTTCCACCAGGAGTTGGTTCAAGGTCTGTTCCCGCTCATCGTGGCCGCCGCCTAAGCCGGCGCCGCGGTGACGGCCCACGGCGTCAATTTCGTCGATGAAGATGATACACGGGGCGCTCTTTTTGCCCTGGACGAACAGGTCCCTCACCCGGGCGGCCCCCACACCCACGAACATTTCCACGAAGTCGGACCCGCTGATACTGAAGAAGGGAACCCCGGCTTCGCCGGCGATGGCCCGGGCCAGGAGGGTTTTACCGGTGCCTGGGGCGCCCACCAGGAGAACCCCCTTGGGGATGCGGCCTCCCAGTCGGGTGAACTTCTTGGGATCTTTAAGGAAATCGATGATTTCCGACACTTCCTCCTTGGATTCCTCGATACCGGCCACATCGCTGAAAGTGATCTTGACAGTGGATTCGGTCATGAGTCGGGCTTTGCTCTTGCCGAAGGACATGGCTTTACCGCCGCCGGACTGCATCTGCCGCATAAAGAAGATCCAGACGCCCACCAGGACCAGCATGGGCAGCCAGGAGACCAGCAGGGTGGTGTACCAGGGAGAATCATCCTTGGGCTTGACGGTGATTTCCACCTTCTTGGCCTGGAGGAGCTTAATCATATCCGGGTCGGTGGGGGCATAACTCTTGAAGGCTTTGCCTTCGTCCATTTCGCCGGAGATTTCATCGCCCTGGAGCGTGACCTTTTGGACCTTGTCAGCTTTGACGAGATCGATGAATTTGCTGTAATTGATGGTGGCCTTGCCGCGGGCGTGTTCGACGCTGTTAAAATAATTGAACAGGAAGATCATTACCAGGGTAATGAGCAGCCACAGGGCGATATTCTTATAAAATGGGCTCAAACGGTTATTCATTGGGTCCTTAAACGCAGGCAACAGCCATGTTTATGTCAATTATATCGGATTTACCATGGATTAGTTTACGTTTCGCGAGCGAAAAATGCAAGGTGAATTGTGCGGTTGGCTTAATTCAGGCGGGAGAGGCGGGAGAGTCGCCCCAGTCCCGGCGGTTCTCCCCAGGCT
>JAUSOZ010000188.1 GCA_030655955.1 Deltaproteobacteria bacterium | reverse complement strand
AACGACCATTTTGATCCGGGGCATCCCCTGACCGCCATTCTCCGGGTCCTGGAATCCCAGGATATCTCGTTAATCGTCATGGGAACCCAGGGGAAAGGATTCATCAAGGAAATTTTCCTGGGCAGCGTGGCCCATAATGTTTCCCGGCTGGCGATGTGCCCGGTGCTCTTGATACCACCCGCATCGCGTTAATTGCGGGGGTATGGTTGAGAAGAAGTTTTTGGGTTCCAGGCCAAAAAGTTTATCCGGGGGGCGCCGGTTTTCCTCCGGCCATGGTTTAATACTTTAGAAACCGGATATACGATTATTAAGTCAGGGAGTCTGACTCTAATCACTCAATAAGGATGGGAAATATGAAATTTTGGCGTCACGCGGTGGTCGGGTTAGTTTGTCTGGTAATGGGATTTTTGGTGGTCGGGCAAGCCTTGCCGACCCAGGCGCAGGGTGCGGCTCCGGCCACCGGTAAGCCGGCGCTCTATGAATTCGGCGCCGGTTACTGTTTCTCCTGCAAAGAGATGGCAATAATCATGGCCGAACTGACCAAGAGCCACAGCGACCAGGTGGAATTCCGCATGGTCTACGTCGATAAGGAAAAGCCCCTGTTTGATCAATACAAGATTATGCTCATCCCCACCCAGGTCTTTTTGGATGCCTCCGGCAAAGAGGTGGACCGGCATATCGGGGCTTTAAGCCAAGAAGACGTTCTCAAGAAACTCAAGGAATTGAAGTTTATCCGCTAGGTCAGGAGACCAATCATGGCATGGAGTGAAACCTTGGGGCAGGTCATGCAGACCCGTCCCATCCTGGGATACGGCGCGGCTTATGTGGGCGGGGTGATTGCCACTGCCAGTCCCTGTATCCTGGCCAGCATCCCCCTGGTCATCGGCTTCGTCGGCGGCTATGCCGAGGGGCGTAAACAGCAGGCTTTCTTCTATTCGGTTACCTTTGTGCTGGGCCTGGCCCTGGTCATGTCGATCCTGGGAGCCATGGCCGCCATGATGGGCACCATGTTCGGCCAGGTGGGGGTTTACTGGTACTTTGTCGTGGCGGTAATCCTCATGGTCATGGGCCTGCAGTTGTCCGGCGTGATTAATCTCAAGCTGGGCGGGGTCTCGCAGAAATTCTTGCCGCAGCGCACCGGTTTGATCGGCGCCTTGATCCTGGGGGCGCTGTTCGGCCTGGTGCTGTCGCCCTGCGCCTCCCCGGTGTTGGCGGTGATCCTGACCCTGGCCGCGGTCAAAGGCGAGGTGGCGTACGGCAGCACCCTGCTCTTTGCCTACGCCCTGGGTCAGGGCACCCTGATCATTCTGGCGGGAACTTTTACCGGGGTGATCGAAAGTTTCCTGCAGTCCAAAGGGGCTAAGTTCGGTACCATCATGCAACGGGTGGCCGGATTGTTAATCTTCCTGGTCGGGGCCTATATCTTCTATCAAGGGGTGCGCTCCTGGTAATTTTGAGGCTCGACCAGGGCCATTGTGCCTCCAAAGGATGCTGACTCATGCATAACGAACCTTCGCCAGAGCCGATGGTGGCGGCAAAAATCGCCACCGATGCGACCGAAGCACCTGTCAATCTCATTGCCAAGATGAAAGCGACCATAGCCGACCTGTCGGCCCGGCAAATCCTCATGCTGATCTTCCTGGGTCTATCCCTCCTGGCCTGGTATCCGATTTACAGCCGACTGGACCCCTTTTCCAGGTGGGCAGCCTATGACGTGTTCCGTATCGCCCCCGGTACCCACCTGGGGGACGCGGTGTCCTTTTTCTTCCTGGATATTCCCAAGGTCTTCATGCTGTTGATCCTGGTGATTTTCGGGGTCGGCATCCTGCGCTCCTTTTTTAACCCTGAGCGCACCCGGACCATTTTGGCGGGCAAACGGGAGCTTTTAGGCGATGTGTTGGCGGCGCTCTTAGGGGTGGTAACGCCCTTCTGCTCCTGTTCGGCGGTGCCGCTGTTTATCGGCTTTGTGGAAGCGGGCATCCCCATCGGCGTCACCTTCGCCTTCTTGATTTCGGCCCCCATGGTAAACGAGATCGCCCTGGTGCTGCTCTTCGGCCTCTTCGGCTGGCGCATCGCCCTGATCTACATGTCCATGGGCCTGCTCATCGCCATCCTCACCGGCATAATTATCGGGCGGCTGAATATGGAGCACCAGGTAGAAGACTGGGTCTACGAGATTCGCATGGGCCAGACCCCGGCTCAACTCCAGGAATTAAGCTGGATGGGCCGGGTCGATTACGGAATCTACCAGGTTAAGGAAATAGTGGGGCGCGTCTGGCTCTATATTGTGTTGGGGATCGGCGCCGGCGCCGCCATCCACGGCTACGTTCCCGAAGGCTTCATGGCGTCAATCATGGGCAAACAGGCCTGGTGGTCGGTGCCGGCCGCGGTGGTTCTCGGGGCGCCGCTCTACTCCAATGCCGCCGGCATCATCCCCGTAGTCCAGGCCTTGTTGGAAAAAGGCGCCGCCCTGGGCACCGTGTTGGCCTTCATGATGTCCATCATCGCGCTTTCCTTTCCGGAAGTCGTCATCCTCCGGAAGGTCTTGAAGCCCAAGCTGATCGCGGTGTTCGTCGGCGTGGTCGCCCTGGGGATTATCATGGTGGGCTTTCTCTTCAATGCCATTATGTGATGGTGGGAAGCGAGGTATAAGAGCATGAAAAATCAGAAACTACAAGATGTCATCAAGGACCGTTACGGCAAGATCGCCCGGGGGGAGCAGACCTTCTGTTGCCCCACCTGCGGGCCCACCGTAACCGACCAGTGTCTGGCCGTGGGCTATACCGCCGAAGATTTGCAGCTGGTTCCCGAATTAGCCGTTCTGGGAGTGGGCTGCGGCAACCCCACAGCCCTGGCGGACCTCAAAGAGGGCGAAACTGTCCTGGACCTGGGCGCCGGCGCCGGCATCGACGCCTTCCTGGCGGCTAAAAAGGTGGGGCAGCACGGCCGGGTTATCGGCGTGGACATGACCGAGGACATGGTGGCCAAAGGGAGCCACCTGGCCAAACAGCACGGCTATGGCAACGTGGAATTTCGCCTGGGTTATATCGAACAGCTCCCGGTGGATTCGGGCACGGTAGATGTCGTCATCAGCAATTGCGTCATCAATCTGACCCCGGACAAACTGGCGAGCTTTAAGGAGGTCCATCGGGTCTTAAAGCCGGGCGGCAGGATACTCATTGCCGACCTGGTAACCGCAGGCGACCTGCCGCCGGACGTGCGGGCCAGCGCCTCGGCCTGGGCCGATTGCCTGGCCGGGGCCATGCCCAAGGCGGCCTACCTGGAAGCCATCCGCAGCGCCGGTTTTGCGGCCGTAAGTGTGGTTTCCGAATCTCCCTATGAGGCCCCGGGGATGGACGCGCGGTTGCAAGGACAAATAATCAGCGTCAAGGTGCGCGCGGTTAAGGGTCAATGACGACTGGAGAAATTGGTGATCTTCAGCCCATGGGCCATCAAACCGCCAAAATTAACCGGAGAGGTGACATGACGAAAAGCAAAATCAGTATCATCGGTATCATGGTCGCGGCGATCTTGGGTGCTGCGGTCCTGACCCACGCCGAACCAACCAAGGTGAGTCAGGTGGTCTATATCACCAAGAGCAAGGCCTGCGGCTGCAGCGCCAAGAGCTTCCACGACGCCGACGCCCTGGTGAACCGGACTTTTACCGGGCCGCGGCAGGCGTTGCTGAAGCGCATCGATTATGACACCGACCGGCAAGCCGCGGTGCCCTACATCGGCGAGTACCGTCTCATCCAGCTGCCGGCCCTGCTCTTCCTGGACGCCCAGCACCACATGCTCTGGATGGCCGTGGGTGAGGTTGCCAAAGAGGACGTAGCCGCCAAGCTGGCTCAATTCGGCGGCTGAAACATTTGCACCAACAAGCAATCAAACGACTATTTTTTGTCATTCTGAGCGCAGCGAAGAATCTCTCTTTAAAGCCGCCGAGATTCTTCACTCCGCTACGCTCCGTTCAGAATGACATGAATATTCATAGATGTTTGACTACAATTTCGTATTGCACAGGAGAAGCGCTAACATGAAAAAATTACAGGTCTTGGGTCCGGGTTGCCCCAAATGCACGGAGTTGGCCAAACGCACGGCAGAGGCGGCTAAAGCTCTGGGCGGGGATTATGAGGTGGAGAAGGTGAGCGAACTGAGCAAGATCATGGCCTTCGGCATCTTTACGACCCCGGCCCTGGTGGTGGACGGTGAGGTCAAGGTGGTGGGCCAGGTGCCCAGCGTGGATGAAATCAAAAAAATGATCGGCTAACGGAGATCAGGGTCGCAACTCATGCTGAAAGTCTTGTTTCTCTGCACCGAAAACGCCTGCCGCAGCCAGATGGCCGAAGGGCTGGTGAACCATGATCTGGCCGGGCAGGTTAAGGCCTGGTCCGCCGGGGTGCGGCCCAGCCGGGTCAACCCCCGGGCGGTTCAGGTCATGGGGGAGTTGGGGATTGATATCCGCCAGCATCGATCCAAATCGGTGGAAGACCTGGCCGGTGAAGCCTTCGACCTGGTGATCACGGTCTGCGACCAGGCCCAGCAACAATGTCCCATCTTTCCCGGGGAAACCGAAGTCATGCACGTCGGCTTCCCGGACCCGGCCCGGGCTACGGGCACGGAAGAGGAAATCATAGCCGCCTTCCGGCAGGTGCGGGATGCCATGCGGGCTCAAGTGATCCCGCTGCTCCGTGAGAAGGCCGGGGCCCGGTAATCGGTGGCTGAGGACGATTTTTTTCCTGGGGGGAAACTTATTGGACGTCTCGGCTGGAGGGACCATCACCATGTTATTGGACCGGATCGACAACTTCGACATCTTTCGCCCTAAAATGGACGCCAGCAAGGAAATCCTGCACGGCATCGCTACGTTCACGGTCGATATCTCGCCGTCTTTCCCCTATGTGAATGCCGAGTTAGGCGGCTGGGACTATGATCTAACCAATCAGGTGCTCCTGCTCAAAATGGCGGACGGCAAATGGATCACCCTGCAGCCCCAAAAAATCGCCATTCGGGGAGCCCGGGATATGGCAGAGGCTAAGGCCCTGCTCGTCTGGATTCAGGGCCAGATTAACGACATCTATGCGCGCCGGGAAGCTATCCCCCCGCGCTACGTGAGCCAGGCCGGCCTCAAGGTCATGGAGATTTTGAAGCTGCTGCCCATGACCAACTGCAAGGCCTGCGGCTACGCCGCGTGCATGGCCTACGCCGCGGCCCTCAGGGAAGGGGAGATTCGCCTGGAGGATTGTCCGCCGTTATGGGAAGAAAAGTTCCGGGAAAAGCACGTAAAGCTCCAGGCCTACCTGGAAAGCTTCGGCTGGCGGGCCCTGGACGCGGATTAGGGGCAGAGAGGTTTATGATCGTCACTGAAGTGGTCAACTGCGCCTTCCCGGGGATATTGCCGATGTCCTGAAAAATCTCCCGTAGGGTGAGTCCTACGCACCAATTAATCCACGGAATCGGCTACATATCTACTCAGAATTCTTAATCAAATTGAAATCCTTTCTCGGTAAATAACCTGACGCATACATCCACCACCTCAGGATCATACAGGATGCCTTTATTCTTGGTGATTTCCTCCAGAGCCATCTCAATCCCCAAGGCCGGCCGGTAAGGCCGATGGGAGGCCATGGCCTCCACCACGTCGGCCACAGCCATGATTTTGCCTTCCAGGGTAATCTCATCGCCCTTTAAACTATGGGGATACCCCGAGCCGTCCAGGCGCTCGTGGTGCTGGAGTATGCCTCGAGCCACCGGCCAGGGGAATTCTATGTCTTTGGTGATGTCATATCCCACCTGAGAGTGGACTTTGATAATATTAAACTCCGTCTCACTGATTTTCCCGGGCCGGCTGAGGATCTCCGCCGGCACGGCGATCTTGCCGATATCGTGCAGCATCCCCATGACTCGCATACCTTCAAGCTGATCGGCTGAAAACCCCATTTCTTGCCCAATGGCGCAGACCAGGAGGGCTACGCGCTTCTGGTGCCCGGCCGTGTAAGGGTCTCTCATTTCCACCGTCGTGGCCAGGGCCATGGCCGTATTGTCCAGAGTGCGGTGTAATTTGCTCAAGCTCTCCTTTAAGGCGGTTTCCGCCTGGCTTCTCTGGACCAGATTCCACATGCCTTCCATCAGGAGGGTCAACTGACGCACATCGGAGGCATTGTAAGGCTCTTCCTTGTTGCCCACCCCGGCCACCGCCACGATGCGCTGACCGTCGAACACCGGCAGGTTCATGTGCCGCAGAACCTCCACATGCCCCGGAGGGTAGCCTTTCTTGTCGGGACGGGGAGCGGCGAAGTCATTGATGATGACCGGCCGGCGCTGACGCACCGCTTCGCCCCATTGGCCGGTGTCTGCCAAGGGATATTCCATGGGCTTGTCGGAAATGGGGCATTGATCCATGGCATGCCGGGACCAGGCGTACATGGTGAGCACTGTCTCATCTTCATTCATGAAGGCCAGATAGCCGATTTTACTCTTGGTAAGACGCACCCCCTCTTCCAAGGCGAAATTAGCCAGCTCCCCCAGGGAGGCCCCTGACATCTGGCTGAGATTTACCAGGGCCTCGAGACGGGCCTCATCCAGGAGCAGCGTTTCCTCCGCCCGCTTGCGGTCGGTAATGTCCACCGATAAGACGGCCAGGCCAGCCCCCCCGCCGGTGGGCGATAAAATCGGATGGACATAATTATCAAAAAAGAGGCCGCCTCGGCTGTCTTCAAAAATGGCGGGGTTGCCGGAACGCTTAATTTCTTCTAAGCGGTCCTTGCGGCTCCGGGCCAGCTCGGGTGGCAAATAATCGAATATGTCCGTGCCCACCAGGTCCTTGACGGGCTTTCCCAGTCGTTCGGCTGCCACTCGGTTGGCAGCCAGCATGATATACCGGTGGTCCAGGAGCATTACCCCAGCCGGGGTGGCGTCCAGGAGCACCCTCAAGGTCTCCCGGCTTTGCCTCAAGACCTCCTCGGCCTTGTGGCGCTCAGTAATATCCCGGGCCACGCTGAGGATCAACTCCCGGCCCTCCACCGCCAACACCCGGGCGAAAATCTCCACCGGTATGGCCGAGCCATCCTTGCGCCGGTGCTCGGATTCAAAGATCAATTCACCGTTGGCCCACAATTCTTTACGGATATCGTCCTGGTAAACTGCGGCCTCAGGAGTGGCCAGACCCCAAGCCCCCAGGCTCAGCAACTCCTCTTTCCTATACCACCGGGTGATATAGGCCGCCTCATTCATGTAGAGGAAATCCCCTTCCAGGTCATGGAGGAAGATGGAGTCACTGGCGCCATCCAGCAGTTTTTCCTTTAACCTCAGTTCGCTTTCCGTCCGCTTGCGCGCCGTAATATCCATGGCCGTGAATACCACACCGGCGGATAGGTCGCCAGGCTCCACGGCTACGGTATTTACATAAATCTCCACGGGGGTGCCGTCTTTACGTCGCCATTGGGTCTCCACTTCCCCCCAGCCATTTTCCTGAATCTGGGCAAATGTAACTCTGCCAACGCGTTTGTACTCTGCGTCGCTGAAATAGAAAATTCGGGATTTGTGCCCGATGAGCTCTTCTTGGCTATATCCTGTCAGATTTAACAGTTTGTCATTCACCCACTTAAATACTCGATAGACCACCAGGCCGATACCAGAAGGAGACCCCTTGAGAACCGTCCTCAAAGTAGTTTCACTATTAATCAGCGCCGCCTCGGCCTGCCGGCGTTCCTGCCGTCCTTCCGCTTCCCGCAGCTCCCGCTCCACTGCGGGAACCAGCCGGGCCAGATTATCCTTCATAATATAGTCGTGCGCCCCGGACTTCATCATCGCGACCGCGTTTTCCTCCCCGATAGTAGCGGACACCACGATAAACGGAATATCCAGAGCCCTTTCCTTGAGTGTCTCCAGGGCCGCCGGACCCGAGAAGCGGGGCAGATTGTAATCCGCGATGACGAGGTCCCAAGCCTGCTTCGCCAGGGCCGTCTTCATCGCCTCGGCGGTCTCCACCCGCTCATACCCGAGATCATACCCCGCCCTTTGCAGCCGGCGGGCGATGAGCCTCGCATCACTTTCGGAGTCCTCGACGATCAAGACCTGGAGTTGAGTCTTCATGGCAACCTCACTGCAGCGGCGGCGGCTCGTTCAGCACCAGCCAATAGAGACCCAGTTGCCGCAAGGCTTCGGCAAATTGATGGAAATCCACCGGCTTGCGGATATAGCTGTTAGCCCCCAAATCATAACTGGTTATGATGTCATGCTCATCCTTGGAAGTGGTGAGGATCACCACCGGCAACCGCCTGGTCCGGGGATTATCCCGGATGCGCCTCAGGACCTCCAGGCCGCTCAGTTTCGGGAGCTTCAGGTCCAGCAACACGACTGTGGGCAGGTCCGTAACGTTCCGGCCGGCATGGGCGCCGGCGCCGAAGAGAAAGTCCAACGCTTCCTGCCCATTCTCGGCCACCACCAGTTCGTTGGTAATGCGGTGCTTCTTCAAAGCCCGCTTCGTCAGACCGATGTCGCTGGGGTTGTCCTCCACCAACAGGATGATCTTGTCCTTCATGACGCCTCCTACAGGGTAAAGTAAAACGTCGCGCCTTGATCCACGACCGCTTCCACCCAGATGCGGCCGCCGTGACGGTTAATGATGCGCTGTACCGTGGCCAGGCCGATGCCGGTGCCCGGAAATTCCGCGGTTTGATGCAGGCGTTGAAAGGCCCCGAAAAGATTGGACGCATAGGCCATGTCAAAGCCCGAGCCATTATCCCGGAGAAAGAAGACGGGCTCACCATCTTGTTCCATCCCACCGAACTCAATGCGGGCTGCCGGTTGCTTGCCGGTGAACTTCCAGGCATTTTCCAGCAGATTGAACAACGCCATCTCCAGTAATCGGGGGTCGCCCGTTGCGGCCAAACCCGGCTGAATGGTAAACTCGGCCCGGCGTTCCGGCTCGATTTGCCGCAGTTTGTCGGCGATGTTCTGAACCAGAGCGCTGAGGTCCACCGGCTCACGGCGCATCTCGCCCCGGCTCACCCGGGAAAGACTGAGCATGTCGTCAATGAGTTGCCCCATGCGTTGGGTTTCGGCCCGCACCCAGTCCAGGTAGTTGCGGCCCTGGTCGTCCAGCCCGTCGCCGTAATCTTCCAAAAACGCCAGGCTCCAGCCGTCAATGCCGCGCAAAGGCGCCCTGAGATCGTGGGACACGGAATAACTGAAGGCTTCCAGCTCCCGGTTGGCCGCTTCCAGTTGGGCGGTGCGCTCCTGTACGCGCTGTTCCAATTCGAGGTTGAGGAGGCGGAGTTCTTCCTCCGCCTGCCGGCGCGCCATAATTTTCCACACCGCGTCCATCATCAAGGTCAATTGTCGCACGTCGGCCTGACCATAATCGGTTGTCTTATTGGCCACAGCCGCCACCGCGACAATCCGTTCGCCGCTGAAAACCGGAATGGTGAGGAATTTATGGAGCGCGGCATGACCTTCGGGGTAACCCTTCTTCAAGGGGTGGGGGGCCGGGAAATCATTGACCATGATGGGCCGGGCCTGACGCACGGCTTCGCCCCAGATGCCGGTCTTTTCCAGTTGGTAAATCGTCTGGGGCTCGACAATGGTGCACTCCTGCATTACTTCTTTAGACCAGGTGTTGAGCGTAAATTGCCGCGTCTCATCGTCGTAGAAATAGATGTAGCCGATCGTGCTGCCGGTCAGGGCAATGGCCTCGTCCAGGGCGAAGTCCATCAGATCCTGGACTGATTCGGAGTCGTAGTGCGCAATCTTCACCAGGGAGGCCAGCCGGGCCTCGTTGAGTTTGATTTCCGCCTCCGCTTGCTTGCGGTCGCTGATGTCTATCCCCATGCCGATCATGCAGGGGACACCCCCCAGGTCAATGCGCCTGCCGGTAAAAAAGTAGGGAACTTTCCTGCCGTCATGTAACCGCAAATCGGCTTCGACAGTATTTTCCCCTTGGTCAAAAACCTCCCGGATGGCCTGGTCGATAAGGGTCATGGCTTCGCCCTCAAATAAGTCTAACGGGCTCAGTTGAGCGAACGCCTCGCCGGTGTAGCCGGAGACCTGCTCGAAATTGCGATTCCAACGCAGGAACCGGCCTTGGTTGTCAAAGCAATAAAAGACCCCGGGCAAACTATTGATGATGGTGTCTGAGAGGGCCTTCTCATTCAGCAAGCTCTCTTCCGCCCTTTTGCGCTCGCTGATGTCTCGAATGATGGCCTGGTAATACTTCCTCCCCGACTCTGCAATGATGCGGTTGCTCACTTCCACCGGGAAGACCGTGCCGTCCTTGCGACGCTGCACGGTTTCATATACCAGGCCTTTTTCCTGCTCCAGGCGCTGGAGCATTTTCGGCATCTCCGCCAGGGTCCCGGGATCCCGCAGATCCGCGGCGTGCAGGTGCAGCATTTCCTCCCGGCTGTAGCCGTAGGTTTCACAGGCCCGGTCGTTGACTTCGATGATTTTCAGGTTCTCGTCTAAGAGGAGGATGATGTCATTGGCATATTTCACCAGATATTCGAAATGGGTCAGCAGGGCCTGGCGCTCGTTTTCCAGGCGGAAAAGCTCTTTATAGTGGCCCTTCTTTTGAGCGGTGAGGGCCCAGCCCATGGACATGCCCACCAGCAGGACCAGGGTAAATATGCCGGCGGCGATCAGCTTGCCTTCCCGGCGGAGGCCGGCGAAGACTTCATCCTGATCGACCTTGGCCACCATGTGCCAGGAAGTTCCGGGGATGCTTTGGGTGACGGCCAATACCGGCACGCCGCGATAATCGGGGCCTTCCACTATGCCTGCCTCACCCTTGATGATGCGAGCCGCCGGCAGTTGGGGGGAATCCAGGGACAGGGTTATGGTCAGGGGCGGGTCCTTTCTGTGCCTCAAGGTATTCAAGAACAGCACCCGATCCCCCTCCTGCCTCACCAGCAGGGTTTCAGCCGTGGGACTGGGAGTGGGCCAGGCTTGGATTAAAGGAAAGAGAAATTTGTCCGGGTCAATGATGAATACCAGGGCGCCCAGTATCTCTTTTTTCTGGTCCCGCTGGATAATCAACGGGGCGATGAGGTCGATTTGCACCGTGTGATGAACCTGACAGGCATAAATATCGCTAAAGATGACATTCCCTGACCCTAAGGATTTATGAAATAATTCTAGCGTAGACTTATTTAGTGTTCCGTAATAATTTTCTTTAACCGAGAGAACGGTCCTCCCCTTATTATCTAATAAATAAATATTGCTATAACCAAATGGCTCTAACAATAAAAGTAATCTCGTTCTTATTAATTTACTATTTTCTTCAAAATTATTATTATTTTTCAGCAAACTCTCAGCTTTCTCTAAAAAAAGGGGGCTGTGGCTGATGCTGAGAGCGTCACCTATCCTCTCTTGCCGCCACCGGATGATTTCATTCTTTTTGAGATCAGCGACTGATTCCAGGGTCTCCTTCCAGTTATCCAAGGCGAGTTTCTTCTGATTGCCATACCACCAGAATCCCCCGGCTATAATGCAAGCCGAAAATATTGCAAATAATAATATAATTGCAATGCTATTTTTTTTATTCTTAATATTATTCATATACCCTGCTGCATCATTGGTGGAAACCGGAGTGCCGGGCATTGTTTTCGCGAGGTATTACTCAGGACACTTAATAGTTCGCTTTTTGCAGAACCAATTCCGGGACGGGGAAAAAATTCGCCGTGGCTGATGGGAAAATTTTTCACTCTGAGTAATATCTGCCTATGCCTCTAGATAATTGCCTTATCGGGGTTTTTCGGATTTTTGTTAAGTTCCTGACCAAGATGATCGATCCGATGCAACCTTGAGGGGTAGCCTGGAAACCCCATGCCGACATGGCTGCATAGCGCTACACCGGGGAAAAAGCTGAGATCGCCTGCACCTGTCACCTGCGGGCCAGATCGGGGGTCAGGCTCACTGCCCTGATCCGATACTGAGCAATTATCTATAGGAAGTTGACCTAAGTGGATTTTGCCGCTCGCTTTTTTTGAAAATAATAAGTTGTCAAACTATATTTTATTGTTTTAATTTAAAAACAGAGGGAAGATGTTCCGACACCATGGCGGAGATCGACATGAGGGACAAAGATAAGACTAAGGACCAACTGGCAAAAGAATTAAACGCCTTGCGCCAGCAGGTGGCCCAATTGCAGGCCGGCGGAGGCCAAACCATCCCTGCGCCTGAGGGCCTGGGCGACAGTGAGGCCAAATATCGGCTCCTGGTAAAGAATCTGCCTAATGTGATCTTCAAAGGCTATAAGGATTGGTCGGTTGATTTCATCGATGACAAAATTGGGGCATTGACCGGTTACCCCAAAAGAGATTTTCAATCAAGAACAATGAAGTGGCTGGACATTGTGGTCAAGGAAGACATTGTCGATATACAGAAAAAAATGGTTGAAGCCCTCAAGGGGGATAAGTCCTACATACGGGAATATCGTATCAGACATAAGAACGGCAATATATTGTGGATCCAGGAGACCAGCCAGATAATTTGTAACGATCAAGGTGAGATTGATTTTATTTATGGAACCTTCATCGATATCAGTGAACGGAAACGGGCCGAAGAAGCTGCACGGGAATCCGAACGCCGGATATTGGATATCATCGACTTTTTGCCTGACGCCACCCTGGTAATCGACCGGAAAGGCACGGTCATCGCCTGGAACCGTGCCATGGAGGCGATGACCGGGGTCAAGAGCCAGGATATGCTGGGCAAAGGAAACTATGAATACGCCCTGCCCTTTTATGGCGAGCGGCGACCCATTCTCATAGATTATGTGTTCAAAAAAGAAGAGGATTACCGGGCCAAGTATGCCAATCTGAGCCGGCGGGGAGAGGTTCTCTGCGGCGAAGCGCATGTACCGCAACTGAGACCGGGAGGCGCTTATCTTGCCGCCACCGCCGGAGGCCTTTATGATTCTCACGAGAACCTCTCGGGAGCCATTGAGGTCATTCGGGATGACACCGAGCGTAAGCAGATGGCAGACGCTCTCCACCGGCAAACCGAATATCTGGCCGCCTTGCATGAAACCACCCTGGGGCTGATCAATCGTTTGAACCTGCAAGATTTATTGCAGGCCCTCGTAACTCGCGCCGGGCAATTGCTGGGTACGCCGCATGGCTTCATTTATCTGGTCGATCCCGAGAAAATGGTGCTGGAATGCCGCGTGGGGGTAGGGATTTTCAGCGGGGTCCTGGGTTCCACCCTGAGGTTGGGGCAGGGCCTATCGGGTAAGGTTTGGGAAACCGGCCAGCCCTTACTCATTCAAGATTACCAGAATTGGGCTGAACGGGCCGACAACCTGGAGTTGGATTACGGCGCCACCGGAGTAGTCCTGGGAGTTCCCCTCAAGTCCGGAGTGAAAACCACCGGGGTCCTGGGTCTGGCTGGCCAGCGGGATACCGGCCAGATCTTTGGCGACGAGGAAAAGGAACTGTTGGGGCGTTTTGCGGCGCTGGCCGCCATCGCCCTGGACAATGCCCGCCTCTATGCCGAAACTGAGGAGGCCCGGGAGGGGGCCGAAGCCGCCAATGAGGCCAAGAGTGTGTTTTTGGCCACCATGAGCCACGAAATTCGCACCCCGATGAACGGGGTCATCGGCATGACGAATCTGCTGCTCGATACCCCGCTGTCGGCGGAGCAACGCGAATTCACCGAGACGATTCGCTCCAGCGGCGAGGCTCTCCTGAGTATCATCAACGATATTCTGGATTTCTCCAAGATCGAAGCCGGCAAGATGGAACTGGAGCACCAGCCCTTCGACTTGCGCCGCTGTATTGAAAGCGCCCTGGATCTGGTGGTACCCGGGGCGGCGCATAAAGGTCTGGAACTGGCCTATCAGATTGCCGAGAACGTGCCGGCCACCACTGCCGGCGATGTGACCCGCCTGCGGCAGATTTTGCTCAACCTGCTCAACAATGCGGTGAAGTTCACGGAAAAGGGCGAAATCGTGCTGACGGTACAGGTGGACCCCGGAGGGCTGGCGGCGGCAGGGAAACCCGCCCTGCCCTCTCCTGCCTCCCTGGTGCTGCATTTTGCCGTGGCGGATACCGGCATCGGCATTCCACCCGATCGCCTCGGCCGCATCTTCCAATCCTTCAGCCAGGTAGACGCGTCCACCACCCGCAAGTATGGCGGCACGGGTTTGGGCCTGGTCATCTGCAAACGGCTCAGCGAGATGATGGGCGGGAGATTGTGGGTCGAAAGCACAGGCGTGCCGGGAAAGGGGGCAACGTTTAATTTCACCATCCAGGCAGAGCCGGTGGCCATGCCCGTGGTCAGTCGCCAAGAATTGCGCCGCAGCCAACCGCAGTTGGCCGGCAAGCGGATACTGGCCGTGGACGACAACGACACCAATCGCCGTATCCTCGTGCTGCAAACGCGGTCATGGGGCATGATGGCGCGAGACACACACTCGCCCCGGGAAGCGCTGGAATGGATAAGGCGCAACGACCCCTTCGATGTGGCTATTATAGATATGCAAATGCCCGAAATGGACGGCGTGATGCTGGCCCGGGAGATCCGTTCCCAGAATCCCACCCTGCCTTTAGTGCTGTTCTCCTCCTTGGGCCGCAGGGAAATCGGCCCGGACAGCTCCATTTTCGCGGCTCAAATCACCAAGCCCCTCAAACCCTCCCATTTATTTGACGCCCTGATGACCATCCTGGCGGAGCACCCGATCACGGTGCGCCAGAGTGACACCGCGCTCATGGGGCAGCTCGACTCCGACATGGGGCGACGGCTGCCGCTGCGTATCCTGCTGGCCGAGGACAATGCCGTGAACCAGAAAGTCGCTCTGCGTCTGTTGGAACGGATGGGTTATCGGGCCGACGTGGCCGCCAACGGCTTGGAAGCCCTGGCGGCGCTGGAGCGGCAACCTTACGACGTGGTGCTGATGGACGTGCAGATGCCGGAAATGGACGGCCTGGAAGCGTCGCGCCGCATCAAGCAAAACTGGCCACCCGGCGCCAGACCGCGGATCATTGCCATGACCGCCAACGCCATGCAGGGTGACCGGGAGAAGTGTCTCGCGGCGGGCATGGACGACTACATTACCAAACCGATTCGCACCGAGGCCCTGGTGGCGGCCTTGAGCCAGACCCAGCCGAAGTCCCGCCCCACTGAGCCGCAGCTGAAATCGGCACCGGCCATTGACCCTAAGCAGTTCGAGAGTTTGCGGCAGAGCATGGGCGCCGATTTCATCCTTGAGGTCATCGAGGTCTTCAACGAGGATGCGCCGAAGCTGCTGCAAGATATGCAGCATGCCTTGACCACAAATGATGCGGATCTATTCCGCCGCGCGGCCCACAGTCTCAAATCCAACAGCGCTGAATTCGGGGCGGTGAAATTATCCGAGATGGCGCAGGAACTGGAGATGATGGGGAAAACAGGCAGATTGGCGGAGGCCTCGGAAAAAGTGGCCCAGGCTGAAGCTGAATATGGAATAGTGAAGGAAGCGCTCCAGAAGCTGACCAAAACCTGAAAAGCCAGGGCTGAGACGAAGTTGCAGTCAAAAAACTATGAATGGTCATGTCATTCTGAACGCAGCGCCGCGGAGTGAAGAATCTCGGCGGCTTAAAAGAGAGATTCTTCACTGCGCTCAGAATGACAAAAAAATAGTTCTTTGATTGCTCATTGATATGAGAAGTAACTATGCCGGGAGGCAAATATGTCTAATCTTACGGGGTCCATCCTGGTCGTTGATGACAACCGCATGAACCGACTGATGCTGGCCCGTGGCCTGGAACAGCAAGGGCACCGGGTCTCGTTTGCGGAGCATGGTGGTCAAGCTTTGGAAATGATGCAAAATCAAGCCTTTGATTTGGTCCTGCTCGATATTGAAATGCCTGAGATGAACGGCTATGAGGTGCTGGAGCAATTGCATGCCAATCCACACTGGCGGGACATCCCCGTGATCATGATTTCGGCGGTGGATGAAATTGACAGTGTGGTCAAGTGCATTGAGATGGGGGCGGCGGATTATCTCAATAAGCCGTTTAATCCCGTTCTGCTGAAAGCCCGCGTCAACGCCAGCTTAGAAAAGAAACGTTTAGTCGACAAACAGCGGGAACTGTTTCGCAAATTCGCCACCGACGAAGTGGCGGATGAGTTGTTGACCTCCGGTTTTTCTCTGGACGGCAAGCTGGTCGACGCCACGGTGCTGTTCGTCGATATCCGATCCTTCACGACCCTGGCCGAGTCGCAATCCCCGGAAGAGACGATCGAGCTCTTGAACGCCTACTATACTTTGATCATCGATGCTACGGCCAGCGCCGGAGGCATGGTCAGTCTGATGGCGGGTGATGGGTTAATGTCCATCTTCGGGGCGCCGTTGGCCCGGGAAGATCATCGCCAACAGTCGGTGCAGGCCGCCATGCAGATGATCGAGCTCATCGATCTTTTCAATCAAGAGCAAGCCATGTTGCAGCGCGCCCCGATTGTCATCGGCATCGGGATCGCCTCCGGTCCCGTTATTGCCGGCTTTGTCGGCACCCAAAGGCGCGCCACCTATACCTGCATCGGCGACACGGTCAATCTCGCCTCTCGCCTGGAGAGCCACACGAAAGTCGTGGGTCAGCCCATTCTCATTGAAGAGAACACGCGTCTGGGTCTGGACTCCAACATTCAGGTGGTGCCGCAGGGCGAAGTGCAGCTGAGAGGCAAGACCCAAACCGTGAATATATTCTCGGTGCCGGTTTCGAGGCTAGGCTGATAGGACCCCTGGGGTAGAGCTTAACCAGGGCCGGAATCAGCCAGGCTCACCGGCAGGAGGCAAACCGCCTCTCCGAGGCAACCGCGCGGCTCTGATCCGAAACTTATCACCGGGCCAAAAAAAACTTCCCCCTATCCGGACCATGAACTAGACGCTTGGCGTGGACGGTAATCCCCCCGATTCTGTTATCTTAATCCCGCCGACGAACGCGCCATGATCTGCACATCCAGGTGATCGCTGACCCGATGGAGAGCCTCAGGGCTGATGTCGATGACCACCACTTCCTTTTTTTCCTGGGCCAGCCATTCGGCGAAGTGATAACCCACCTCGCCCGCCCCAACAATGATGATTTTCACCGCGGCAACCTCGTTTTTATCAGGTTATGGTTTTCCCCGTTTCCGCATTTGTGGTAAACATCATAATAGCAAAGTGAGAAATTTCCTATGGACCAAATAACCCTCTCTTAAAATAAATATTGCCATGGCGACAGAACTTTTCAGACGCCTGCGGCCCTATGGCCAAATGCCCCAGACCCTGTTGATCGGCGGTTTCGCCGGGGTCATTTTGGTGGGGACCCTGTTACTCCTGCTGCCCTGGTCCCAAACCAAGGGTGAGGTGGGCTTTGTGGACGCCCTGTTCACCGCGACCTCGGCGGTCTGCGTCACCGGCCTCATTGTCGTGGACACGGCCACGGCTTATACGCCCTTTGGACAGGTAGTGATCGTAGCCCTCATCCAAATAGGCGGCCTGGGCATCATGACCTTTGCGGCCCTGGCCTACCTCATGTTGGGCCGGCGCCTCTCCCTGGCCTCTCAGGCCGCCTTGCACGATGCCTTCTTCCAACGGGACCTGGGCATCGAATTTAAGAAAAAATTCCTGCAGATATTGCTCATCACGGTAGGCATTGAATTGGCGGGAATCCTCCTGATTTTCCTGGCCCTGTTGTGGCGCCAGGCCCCGGTTATGGACGCCTTGTTTTCCGCCTTCTTTCACTCCATTTCTGCCTTTTGCAATGCCGGCTTCTCCATCTACAAGGATAATCTCCTGGGATTTCGGGACAGCCCGGTGATTTTAGGCACGGTGATGGCCCTCATTGTTCTGGGAGGTTTGGGCCATATGGTGCTGTCAGAGCTCCTGCACTATGGTAAGAACCGCTTCTCCAAATCGACGCCAGCCGGGCCCCAATCCCTGTCCACTCATACCCGGGTGGTCCTGAGGATGACCATAGCCTTGATTATCCTGGGCTGTGTGGGGCTGCTCATCCTGGGATTAACTTCGTCCGAGTCTACCTGGGGCATGAAACTCTCTTCGGCCCTGTTTCAATCCGTCAGTTCCCGTACCGCCGGTTTCAACACGGTGGACATCGGGATCATGCCGTTGAGTTCTCTGCTGCTCCTGACGCTACTGATGTTTATCGGCGGCTCGCCGGG
>JAUSOZ010000178.1 GCA_030655955.1 Deltaproteobacteria bacterium | reverse complement strand
TTCATAGGATCCACATAGTGCAAGATGCGGCGGCCCCCGGCAGACGTTTGGGGGTCGACTTTTCTTTGCCCGTACCATGATCCCGCCAGAAATAATACCACCACGATAAGGAGGACGACGGGCACATGCCAATATTTTTTTAAGGCTTCTTGCGCCTGCTGCAACATAGTGTTCAAATTCGATTTTTCCATATTACTCTCAAGACTCTGCCTTTAGCGCCAAAGAATCCACTGCGGGCCCCTTTCTGCCGAAATTAGGCGCCAGCCTGAACTGCGTCAGGCTCCAATAAATATTCAATACTCTCTTGCCATTTGATTAAAATAAAACGCCCCCTTGCCAAAGACAACCCTTTGCACCGATAAAGTTGATCTTTGGGTTTAGTATGCAATATAATAAGTAAACTTGGGAACCTGGAATTCGGCTGAGGCGGTGGACTGGAAGCCTCGGCACCCAATGACGCCCAGCCTTGGCCTGTACGCCACCTGAGCCGGGTCCGCCGGAATCATGACCCGTGGCGGCATGGAGCGTAATGCTTGCCTCAGGGAAAATCTTGAGGCTTTCCGGGGAGATGGATCGGTCCACGGCTCACCCGGAACACCATGATCACGTTTAGAGGGAACGCCACCGGGCCTTGTCCCCCACTGGGGGCAATGCCGGCAGCGCTTCTCGGAGGTAGTCGATGCGGGTTCTGTTGATCAATCCTGAATTTCCCAATTCATTCTGGTCGTTGCAGGAGTCATGCACACTATTGGGGCGCAAGACCCTCATGGCGCCTTTAGGTCTCATTACCCTGGCGGCCCTTCTGCCGGGTGACTGGGAGTTCCGCCTGGCGGACCTCAATACGCGGCGACTCCGCCCCGACGACTGGGACTGGGCCGAGATCGTGATGCTCTCCGGCATGATTGTCCAAAGGGATGGACTGATAGACCTTATCCGGGAGGCCAAAGCCCGGCACAAAACCGTGGTGGTGGGCGGCCCCTTTGCCACCTCGGTGCCCCAGGACATCCTGGCGGCGGGAGCCGATTTCCTGGTGCGGGGCGAGAGTGAAACTACCATACCGGTCTGGCTGGCGGCGTTGCAGGCCGGTGAGACCCACGGCGTCATCGAGCCGGACGGCAGGCCGGAGATGAGCCTGTCGCCGGTGCCCCGTTTTGACCTGCTCAATCTAGATGATTACATCATAGTGGGCATCCAGACTTCCCGGGGCTGTCCTTTTAATTGCGAGTTCTGCGATATCATCAACCTTTACGGCCGCAAGCCCCGTTACAAAAGCCCCGATCAGGTGCTGGCGGAGTTGGAAACCCTCTATAACCTGGGGTGGCGGCGAGAGGTCTTCATCTGCGACGACAATTTCATCGGCAACCCGACCCATGCCCGGGCCATCCTCGAGAAACTTATTCCCTGGCAGAAGAGTCATGGCGAGCCGTTCGGCTTCTGGACCCAGGCGTCCGCCAATCTCGGGCAAAATATGCCCCTTGTGGACCTGCTGACTGCAGCCAATTTCTGCAATATCTTTATCGGGGTCGAGTCTCCGGACGAGGCGGTGTTGGTGGGCAACCGGAAGTATCAAAACGTCAAGGACCCCCTGGGTGAATCTCTGACCAACATTCGGGCCAACGGTTTGGGGGTGCTCGCCAGTTTTATCATGGGCTTTGATCAGGAGACCAAGGGGGCCGGCGACCGGATTTGCGCCTTCGTGGCCCAGCATAACCTGCCCGTGGTGATGGTGAACCTCTTGCAGGCGCTCCCCAATACCGCCTTATGGGACCGGCTTCAAGAGGAGAACCGGTTGTTTGGCACCAAGGTGACCGCCGATATGGCGGACACGAACTTTAACTTTCTGCCGGCCCGTCCGGCAGCCGAGATCACCGCAGAGTACGTCCGGGCGGTGGACTACCTGTATAAGCCGTCCAACTACCTGGCCCGGTCCTACCAGGACATCCTGGCCATGAGGCCCACCCGGGCCGCCGCCGGGAAGCATAAAGACCAGAACTCCGGCACACCGAAAAGCCGGCAGCCCATCCGGGTCCGGCTCAAAGATCTGATGGCGCTGCTCCGGCTGATCTGGCGCCAGGGTATCCTGGCCGACTTCCGGGGGCAATTCTGGCGGCAGTTAGTGGGGGTTTACCGGCACAACCCCAGCAGGTTGCAGAAATACCTGGAAAAATGCGGCTGGGGAGAAAATCTCTTCCGCATCCGGGAAAGCCTGCTGGCCCGAGCGGGCCAGTCCGGGCCAGACAAAATGACGCCGGTTTAAAGGCCTGACCCGGATGGCCTTGGCGGGGGCCTCTGGCCGCAGCTGAAGAAAATCAGCTCTTGGTTTCGTGCCGACCATGGCTCCGTCCGTGCCTTTCGGCCCCGCGGCCTGCCCCCTAAAGAGCGTTGAGCTGCAAGGTTATGGGCTTGGTGTCGGCGGCGGGACCGTCGAACTGGATGGGGCCGGGGAAACGGTAGTGGTCCTCATGGGACCACTTCTGCCGTTCCTGCTCCAAAAGCTTGAAGGCCGGCGACTCCAGGTCCACCTTCTGCTTGGCGATCACCAGTTCCATGCGTCCCTTGCGCTCTTCCAGGTGCATCAGGGGCGCCAGGGGGATACCGATAGGCTGCCAGTCCGTCACCGGTAAATGCAGATCTTTGATGGCCGCCATGTAGCCGGTGGCGCCGTTGGCCAGGAGGCTGTAAGCCGCAAACCCCAGGTTGTAGCCGTAGTCGCAGTCGAACTGGGTGGGGAAGGTGCCCCGGCCGTCATAGCCATAGTAATGATTGTGGGTGCGTAAATTTCCCTTGTAAATGCCTTTGGCCTTCTGCTTGCGGAGATAGGTGGCCACCATCTCCAGGAGGATGCGCTCGGTGTTCACCAGGGAAAACGGGAAGTTGCCATGGCTGTCCCGGGGCAGCAGCAGGCCCTTCTGGAGCAGCCCCGGAAAACCCAGGAAGACGCGGCTGTCGTAGTCCCGCCAGATGTCGCTGTTGTCGATGAGTTGCACCTGTTCTTCATAAGAGATCTGGTGGAAGGACTCGTCTTCCGAGGCCTCCCGGTTGTAGGCGGCGATGATGTAACTGATCTTGATGATCAAGACATTGACTTCGTGGATGAACTCCAGGATGCCCTCGGGAACCAGGATGGTGCCGTAATTCTTGCCTTCCCGGGCCCGGTCCACGATCACGTCGGCGATCAGGCGCACCACGTTGTGGATGGTGAGTTCCTTTTCTTCGATCTCTTCCCCGATCAGAATGACGTTGGGATGGGTCTGGAAGGCCACCTCCAGGGCGATATGGCTGGCGCTGCGGCCCATCAGGCGGTTGAAATGCCAGTATTTCAGGTCTGACTTGCAATCGGAGTTGAGATTGCCCACCTCCGTGGCAAAGGCCATGCAGGCGGAGTGAAAGCCGAAGGGAATCTGGAGCAGCCCCGGCACCTGGAGGTCCCCATCAATGGTCTTGGGGATGCCGATGACCTGGGTGCCGATGCCCCGGAGATTTTCTGCCAGAAAGGCGGCGTTGGTGTTGGAATCGTCGCCCCCCACCACCACCAGCCCGGACAGCTTGAGAACGGCGCAGGTTTCCCGGCACTGCTTCATTTTTTGGGGGGTATCAATCTTATCCCGGCCGGTGCCCAACATGTGAAAGCCGCCGGAATTCAGGTGATCGGACACCATGTCGGCGGTGATCTCCACATGCTTGTCAATGATGATGCCTTTGGGGCCGGCCAGAAAGCCGATCACCCGGCTGTCGGGATGGGCCCGCTTGGCCGCCTGAAACAGCCCGGCGATGACGTTGTGGCCGCCCGGGGCCGGACCCCCGGAGAGCACGACGCCCAGGCGCATTATCTTTCCCGGGCGCGGCTGGCTATCCGGAACGATTTCCACCAGCTCGTTTTTGCTCACAAAGGGCAGCTGTTCCCGGGCCACCTTGATCACGTCCAGGTCGAAGCCCGGGAGGGGGCGGGTGCTCCCGGTACCTGCCGCCAGGCGCACACACAGATGCGGTTGGTAGGACCGGCGTGCCCCACGCAAAGCCGTTTCGTTGCCGAGCAGTGCCTCTATCTTGGTCTGCCGGGGTTTCCCTGCCATTACAACCCTCCTTCCCGATGCCGGTTACCACAGATATGATTTTATGCTGCGATTTATCTAAAATGATGCGTTGCGTAAATAAGGTGACCTTGGAAAGACATTTGATTTACCTCCCCTTTTGTAAAGGGGGGCAGGGGGATTATAAATAACCTCCCCATAATCTCCCAATCCGTACCTTTCCAGCTTGATTTCAGGTCTGGTTGATTATTAAACCCTCAATTAGCCTGCTTATCAGACCAGCTATTTCATTAACTCCTGCAGCTGCCGCACGTTTTCCGCCACGGGCTTGTCGTTAAAGAGGCCGGAGCCGGAGACCAGGACGTCGGCCCCGGCCGCGACGATGTCGCCGACGGTGTCGGTTGCCACCCCGCCGTCCACCTGGATGAGGACGTCCAAATTCTGTTCGTCGATCATCCGGCGCAGGCGCCGAATCTTGGGGAGGACGCCCCGGATGAACTTCTGGCCGGAAAAGCCGGGGTTCACGGTCATCAACAAAACCATGTCCACGTCTTTGAGGACGTATTCCAGGCAGTCCAAGGGCGTGGCGGGGTTCAGGGTTACCGCCGCTTTGGCGCCGGTATCCTTGATCTGCTGGATGAGCCGTTCCAGGTGCACGGTGGCTTCCACGTGGATGCCCAGCCAATCGGCCCCGGCCTTCACAAAGGCCTCGACATAGCGCTCGGGATTGCTGATCATCAGGTGGACATCCAGGGGGAGCGCGGTGGCCCGGCGAACGGCCCGGGTCACCGCCGGGCCGATGGTGAGATTGGGGACGAAATGCCCGTCCATGACATCGACGTGAATCCAGTCGACCCCGGCCTGCTCCGCTTCGCGGACCTGCTCCGCCAGCCGGCCGAAATCCGCCGATAAAATCGAGGCTGAAAGTTTTCTCATGAGGGCTCCAGTTTTTCCATGCACACCGAAGGCTACAATCTTAAGGTCAACTTTCTCCCGGTAACGGGAAAAAATCAAGGC
The DNA here is from genome assembly GCA_030655955.1 of Deltaproteobacteria bacterium. GTDB lineage: Bacteria > Desulfobacterota > Desulfobaccia > Desulfobaccales > 0-14-0-80-60-11 > 0-14-0-80-60-11. The sequence continues at coordinate 8,532 of JAUSOZ010000178.1, read as the reverse complement.
AGGAATGACGTCCGAAGAGAATTTTTATCCTGAAAAACGTGTTTCAGGGGCGCGAGGTCCGGTTAGAAAATTGCATACGGTTGTCCTGCCCCCCTCACCCCAACCCTCTCCCCCCGAAGCGGAGGGAGAGGGAGTAGCAGATATCACCGGATTTAGTAACCATAAGGCATTAAATCGGTTCCACTTTTCCCCCTCTCCCCCAATGGGGGAGAGGGCCAGGGAGAGGGGGAAGTAATCTTCTCGGAGCAAAAAGTACGTTAACAAATTTATGAACTGTTGGACGGCGTATGACGAGCATCCTCATTGGCAAAAAACAAACCTGACACTGCCGGTTTCCCGGGCGAGCGGTCAGGGGAGGCGGACCGCTACCCTTGACACCCACGATTATTCCCCGGTTCAGGTTAGGATCGGGCTGGCGTCCAGGGCTAAAGAGGATGCGGCCGCCAGGTCCGTCAGCCATAAAAGTTCCCCGGGTTGCGGCTGGATGAGTTGGGCCGGTAGGCGCTCCGGGTCCCGAGGACCGTGCAGCACTGCCCGTAAGACGCCGGCCTTGGCGCCTCCGGCCACCAGGAAGGCCACCACCGCCGCCTGGTTGATCAGGGGGGCCGTCAACGTGACCCGGTAGAGGTCGGCTTCGGCCACATAGACCGCGGCGGCCCAGCGCTCGGCTTCCGCCAGCACCATTGCCCCCGGGAACAGCGAGGCGGTGTGGCCGTCTTCCCCCAGGCCCAGGAAGACCAGGTCCAGGATAGGGGGCTGCCCGGCAAAGAACTCCCGGAGCTGCGCCTCATACTGCCGGGCCGCGGCGGCCGGGTCGGCGGCGCAGTTCATCGGATGAATCTGGTTGCCGGGGATGGGCACGCGGTCCAGCCAGGCTGCCTGCGCCAGGCGGGCGTTGCTCCGGGAGTCGTTTAGGTCCACGCAGCGCTCGTCGCCCCAGAAGACGTGCACCCGGTCCCAGGGCGCCTGATCCTTCAGGGGCGGGGCGGCCAGCAGTTCATAGGTGCGCCGGGGGGTGGCGCCGCCCGACAGGGCCACGCTGAACCGGCCCCGGGCGGCCACGGCCAGATTTGCCTGCTCCACCAGCAATGTTGCGGCGGCCTGGCTCAGTGACTCCAGGTCGGGATAGACTTCCATCATGGCTGAACCGTGGTGACCCGGCAGACGGGCTGGTCTTCCTGGCATTGGAGGATGGTGGGGGTCACCCAGTTGCGCCCCTCCTGGGCCAGCAGGGTCTCGGCCGTTTCCGGACCCCAGGTACCCGCGGCATAGTTGGGAAAATCCGTGGGCTTAATAGTTTCCCAAACCTCCAGAATGGGTGTCAGTATGGACCAGGCCACCTCGGTCTGGTCGGCCCGCATGAACAGGGTGGCATCCCCCAGCATGACGTCCAGCAGCAGGGTTTCATAGGCCTCCGGCGCGGCAATTTTGAAGGCCTCCCGGTAGAAGAATTGCATCATCACCGGCGCCAGGCGCATGGTCAGGCCCGGGTACTTGGCCTCAAAACGGAGGAAAATGCCTTCTTCGGGCTGGATAGCAATGATGAGCCGGTTGGGCCGCCAATCCATTACCGCCCCGGCCGGGAAGCTTTGGTGCGGCACCTCCCGAAACTGGATTGACACCTCCGAAATCTTGGCGGGCAATCTCTTGCCGGTGCGCAGATAAAAGGGCACCCCCTCCCAGCGCCAGTTGTCCACCAGGAGTTTGAGGGCGGCAAAGGTATCGATGCTGGAATCGGGGGCAACCTCGGTTTCGGCGCGGTAGCCCTGCACTTTTTGCCCCTCGATGCTGCCGGCCCCGTACTGGCCCCGCACCGCGTGGTTATGGACCGCCTCGGGCAAGATGGGCCGGATGGCCCGGAGCACGTCCACCTTCTTGTTGCGCATTTCATTGTCGTTGAAAGAGTTGGGCGGCTCCATGGCAATGAGGCACATGATGGTCAGCAGGTGATTCTGCACCATGTCCCGCAGGGCCCCGGCGTGGTCATAATAGTGGGCCCGGTTGCCCACTCCGTCGGTTTCCGCCACGGTGATCTGCACGTGGTCGATGTAGTGGCGGTTCCAGATGGGCTCGAACAGGGTGTTGGCAAAGCGAAAGGCCAGGATGTTCTGGACCGTCTCCTTGCCCAGATAGTGGTCGATGCGAAAAATCTGGGATTCCAGAAAGATCTCCCCCAAAGTGCGGTTCAGGGCCCGGGCGGAGGCCAGGTCATGGCCAAAGGGCTTTTCCACCACGATGCGGGACCGCTTGCGGTCCTGGTTTAGCCTGGCCTTGCCCAGTTGCCGGGCCACCGGGTCAATCATCCGGGGCGGCAGGCCCAGGTAAAAGATGCGGTTGGCCTTGGCATCCCAGGCCTTATCCTGGTCCGCCAATTTCTTGGCCAGCTCGCTGAAGACCTCCGGTTTATCCAGGTCCGCGGCCATGAAGTTCAAATGCGATGCAAAGCCCTGCCACTCCTCGTCGGTGGTTTGGCCCCGGCGGGAAAATTTATCCACGCCCTCCCGGAGGTGGCGGCGGAATTCCTTGTCGGTCGTGTGCCGGTGGCCGGTGCCGATGATCAAAAACTTCTCCGGCAGCCAGTGGTCTAAGTAGAGATTGTACAGGGCGGGAATGAGCTTGCGCCAGGAGAGGTCGCCCGCCCCCCCGAAAATGACGAAGACCGTGGGCTCCGGCCGATGATCGATTCCCATAAAAACTCCTTATACCATTTGGCAAGCACTGGACAATTTTTGTAGGGGCACACCTGCGTGTCCCCCCTGAGGGCGCACACACAGGTGTGCCCCTACTAAATTTTCCGCCCACTCATACTATTTCGCAATCAATTGGTGGCACAAGCGTCTCGCCTGTGCAGGCGCAGGCTAAAGCCAGCGGCTACCATAAAGTGCTTTTTGATTGCACCCCGGTATCACTCTTCCTCCCACTCGGTGTGGAAGACGCCGGGGGCGTCCAGGCGCTCGTAGGTATGCGCCCCGAAGAAGTCCCGCTGGGCCTGGAGCAGGTTGGCCGGCAGTCCGGCGCTGCGGTAGGCGTCGAAGTAGCTTAGGGTCGTCATCAGGCCCGGGGCCGGCAGCCCCAAGGTGACGGCTATCTGCACCACTTGCCGCAAGTCCGCCTCCCGACGCAGGAATTCCTTGCCCAGGTGGGGGTCCATGAGGAGGTTGGGCAACGTCGCTTTATTCTTGTAGGCGGTGCGGATGTCTTCCAGGAGGGCCGCCCGGATGATGCAGCCGCCCCGCCAGATGCGGGCCACGGCCTCCAGGTCCAGGTCATAGTCATACGTGGCGGAGGCCTTCTGCAGCAGGGCCAAGCCCTGAGCATAGGTGGCGATCATGCTGGCGTATAAGGCGTTTTTCACCTGGCCGATTAAGCGCTGCCGATCTCCCTTGAAGGTTGGGGAGGGCCCGGCCAGGAACTGGGACGCCGCCAGCCGTTCCTCCTTATAGCCCGACATATCCCGCATGACCACCGCCGCGTCGATGCTGGGCGTTCCCACCTGCAGGTCCATGGCGTCCCAGGAGGTCCACATGCCGGTGCCTTTCTGCTTGGCCTTGTCCAGGATCAGGTCGATCAGCGGCTTGCCGGTGCGGTCATCGGCCCGGGTAAAGATCTTGGCGGTGATTTCCACCAGGAATGAGTTGAGTTCCTCCCGGTTCCAGCGGTCATAGATGGGGGCCAGTTCGGCCGGCGTCAGTCCCAGGCCCCGCTTGAACAGATCATACGTCTCGACGATCAGTTCCATGAGGCCGTACTCGATGCCGTTGTGGACCATCTTGACGTAGTGGCCGGCGGAACGCGGCCCCAGGTAGGTGACGCAGGGCTCGCCGTTGACGTGGGCCGCGGCCGCCTCCAGAATGGGACCCACCCGGTTGTACATCTCCCGGGAGCCGCCGGGCATCAGGCTGGGGCCATAGCGGGCCCCGGCTTCCCCCCCGGAGATCCCCATGCCCATAAAGTTAAGCTGTTTCCCGGACAGGAATCTGCCGCGCCGGTTGGTGTCGGTGAAATGGGAGTTGCCGCTGTCGATGATGAGATCGCCGGGCTCAAGCAGAGGCACTAATTCCTGGATCACCGCATCCACCGGGTCGCCGGCCGCCACCAGCAAGATGAGGGCCCGGGGCCGGCTGAGATGACCGATGAACTCTTGCAGGTCATATCCAGCCTGGATGGGGCGGGCGCCCACCTCGTTTTCCATGAAGTCCTTGGTCTTCTCGGTGGTGCGGTTATACACCGCCACGGCAAACCCGTGGTCCGCCATGTTCAGGACAAAATTGCGCCCCATGGTCCCCAGACCGATCAAGCCGATGTCACAACCCTGCTGGCTCATAAACAATCTCCGTTCAACTTAGCCTTCTCAAGTCGCACTCAGGGGCGCCTCCCTGGCAGGCGGCCCTGTAGGGGCGCACCCGCGTGTGCGCCCTCAATTCAGGGCGGACACATGGGTCCGCCCCTACAGAAAAATTGTCGTTTGTTTGCAAATTGGTCTCAATCCTCCATCGCCAACCCCAGGCGTTGGGCGGTCTCCGGGAACCAGTGGGTGATGGGGCTGGAACTCATGCTTTGCCCCCGGCCAATATCTCCCGGCGCTTACTCGTTAGGGTGGCCATGAGAGAGTCGAAGGGCTGGTTGAACTTGTCCACCCCTTCGTCTTCCAGCTGCTGGGTGGCGGAATCAAGGTCGAGGCCCAGCTCCGCCAGGCGCGCCAAGTTACCGGCGACCCGGTCTTCCCCCTCCGTCAAACGCGCCGCCGGGTCACCGTGGTCCCGGTAGGCCTCCAGGGTCTCCGGGGGCAGGGTGTTCACCGTGTCGGCCCCGATGAGAGGCTCCACGTATTTGACGTCGGGGTACGCCGGGTTCTTGGTGCTGGTGCTGGCCCATAGGAGACGCTGAGGCATGGCCCCCTGCGCCGCCAGTTTTTGGAACCGCGGACCCTTGAAGATTTCCTGATAGATGGTGTAGGCCCTCTTGGCGCTGGCGATGGCCACCTGGCCGATCAGGTCCCTGGCCGTCTGGGCGACAGGCCCGCCGGCCGCGGCCAGTTTTTCCAGCTGGGGGTCCAGCAGCACGTCGATGCGGCTCAAAAAGAAACTGGCCACTGACGCTACCCGGCTCAGGGGCTGGCCCGACGCCGCCCGGTCTTTCAGGCCGGCGATATAGGCCTCGGCCACTTCCCGATAACGGGGCAGGCCGAAGAGCAGCGTGACGTTGACGTTGATGCCCTCGGAGATGAGCTGCCGGATGGCCGGCAGGCCTTCCTTCGTGGCCGGCACCTTGATCAGGACATTGGGGCGCGCCAGGGCCTGCCACAGGTGGCGGGCCTCGGCCACGGTGCCCTGGGTGTCGTGAGCCAGGTGGGGATTGACCTCCAGGCTGACGTAGCCATCTTGCCCGGCCAACCGGTCATACAGCGGCCGGAAGAGGTCCGCGGCCCGCTGCACGTCCTCCACGGTGAGTGCCTGGTAGATCGCCTCGACGGAGGCACCTGCCTGGGCCAAGCTGCGGATAGCCTCGTCGTAGTCGGTGCTTCCCGCAATGGCCTTTTGGAAAATAGCCGGGTTGGAGGTGACCCCCTTAAGGCCGTCGTCGTCAATCAGCCTTTTCAGCTCGCCGGCGTCGATCATCTGCCGGCGGATATAATCCAGCCAGATGGACTGGCCAAAGGCGCTCAGTTTCAGCAACGGGTTCTCTCTCATACCGGTTTCTCCTGTTTTTCCAACGCCTTGATTTTATCGAGGCGGCGTCTGAACCGGTCCGCCCCCTTGAAGCTGGCCTTCAGGAAGGTTTGAATCAACTCCCAGGCCAGGGCATAACAGGTTACCCGGCCTCCCAGGCACATGATGTTCATGTCGTCGTCTTCCACCCCCTGGTGGGCAGAGTAGGGGTCGGTAATCAGGGCCGCCCGCACTCCCGGCACCTTGTTCGCCGCCACGCTGGCGCCCACGCCGCTGCCGCAAAAAGCCAGCCCGCGCTCCACCTCGCCTCGGGCCACCGCCCGGGCCAGGGGCACCACCAAATCGGGGTAGTCGTCCTGGGGGGCGTACTCGTGGGCGCCGTAGTCCACCACCTCATGGCCCAGGGTCTTGAGTTCCTGCTTCAGTTGTTCCTTCAGTTCGAAGCCGCCGTGATCCGCGGCAATGCCCAGGCGCATGGTGGTCTCCTCTTATTGCGTATAAATGTCCAGGAATGTCCGTAGGGGCGGTTCGCGAACCGCCCCTACAGCAATCATCCCTATTCTCTCATCCTTCTTGCTTTATCAGCTTTACCAGCCTGACGATGGCGCTCCGGGAGATGTCCTCGTAATCCAGGAGTTCTGCCGGCTTGCCGGTTTTAGGCTTTTTGTTCACCGCCAGTGAGTAGAGGCGCACCGGGTTGGGGGCCAACGCCGCCATCACCGCCTCGCCGATGCCGCCGGCGGGATAATGGTCTTCCACGGTGATGAGGCCTTGGGTGGCTTTGGCAGCCGTAAGCAAGGTGGCCGCGTCCACCGGCTTAACGCTATAGAGGTCGATGACCCGGATGTTGATGCCCTCTTGCCGCAATTCTTCGTACGCGGCCAGGGCTTCAAACAGGGTGACGCCGGCGGCGATGACCGTGGCCAGGTCGTTGTCGCTCTGGCGCACCACCTTGCAGCCGCCCAGGGGAAATTCCTCCTCCGGGCCGTAGATGATGGGGGTGGCCATGCGGCTGGTGCGAATATAAACGATGCCGTGGTGTTTCAGGGCGGCCTCCACCAGGCGCTCCGTGGACACGGCGTCGGCCGGGTAGAGCACCACGCTGTCCAAAATTGCCCGGAACATGGCCAGGTCCTCCAGGCCCATCTGAGACGGCCCGTCTTCGCCGATGGAGACCCCGGCGTGGGACCCGCAAAACTTGAGGTTGGGCTCGGAGTACTGGCTCATGCGGATCTGGTCGAAGGCCCGGGAGAAAAAGGCCGCGAAGGTGGAAACAAAGGGGATTTTGCCCCGGGTGGCCAGGCCGAGCCCGGCGCCCACCATGTTTTGCTCGGCAATGTACATTTCGAAAAATTTTTGGGGATAGGCGTCCCCGAAGATCTCGGCGTAGGTGGAGTTGCTCACCTCGGCATCCAGGCTCACCAGGTGGGGAAACTGGGGATAGAGCCGCTTTAAGGCGTTGCCGTAAGCCTTCCGGGTAGCCACGGCCGCGCCCGGCTCGTAGGCCAGTTTTCCGGCGGGTTGGGGCGCCACCTCAACCGGTTTCAGGTCTTCGGGCCGGCTCACCACCCCCCGGACCGCTTGATCCACCGGGCCCAACTCCGGCAGGGCCCGCTCCAGCTCTGCCGGGCTCAGGGTCTTGCCGTGCCAGCCGTTGAGGTTCTCGATGAACGACACCCCTTTGCCCTTGATGGTATGGGCGATAATCATGACCGGTTTGTCGGTCACGGTCATAGCCTGCTCATACGCCGCCAGGACCTGGGGGAAGGAGTGGCCGTCTTTGACGATGATGGTCTCCCAGCCAAAGGCGGCAATGCGGTCCGCATAGGCCATCAGGTCCCAGCCGTATTGGGTTTCGCCCCGCTGGCCCAGGCGGTTGACGTCCAGAACGCCTACCAGGTTGTCCAGCTTATAGTGGGCCGCCAGCTGCAGGGTCTCCCACTGGGAGCCCTCGGCCATCTCACTGTCGCCTAAGAGCACGTAGGTGGTATAGGGCAGCTTATCCAGGTACTTGGCGTTCAAAGCGATGCCCAGGCCGATGGACAGGCCCTGCCCCAGGGAGCCGGTGGCCGCCTCGGTGTAGCGAAAGCTCATGGTGGGGTGGCCTTCCAGGGGGCTGCCGAAATGGCGGTAGGTCATGAGTTCCGCCGCCGTCAGCTTGCCGGCCATGGCCCACAAGGTATAAAAGAGTGGCGTGGCGTGCCCCTTGGAAAAGATGAGCCGGTCGTTGTTGGGGTGCTCGGGGTGGTCCAGGTCGTACCGGAAGATGCCGCCGAACATGAGGCCGGCCATCAGTTCGGTGGCCGACAACGACGAGGTGGGGTGGCCGGACCCAGCCTGGGTGGTCATGGTGAGGATATGATAGCGCATCAGGGCGGCCAGTTTTTTCAGGTGCTCCAACTTTTGGGCCTCGGGCATGTCGCACTTCCTCCTGGTAGGGGCTTTACCGTGAAAGACCAAATCCCCCTAAATCCCCCTTTGTTAAAGGGGGACTTTAACACCCCCCTTTGGAAAAGAGGGGCAGGGGGGATTTTTCATCCTCGGGGGTGAAACCTCGGGGGTGAAACATTTGTGGTTCATGAGAGTTTAGCCTATGCGGCGATCCATGGACCATTGTCGTAGGGGCGGACCTGTGTGTCCGCCCTTGCGTGTAATTCGGGTATCGTTGAGCCCAACCCGGCTATTCCTAAACTTAAGACCGAAACCTCGTTTGGCAATATCCCGGGCTCAAAGACAGCTCATTCCAGAGTGTCCGGTTAGGAAATTGCATGCGGTTATTCTGCCCCCCTCACCCCAACCCTCTCCCCCCGAAGCGGGTGGAGAGGGAGTAGCTGGTGTCGATGGGTTTAGTAACCATAAGGCA
>JAUSOZ010000173.1 GCA_030655955.1 Deltaproteobacteria bacterium | reverse complement strand
TGTCTACCCCGGAATTCGTCCATCTCCATGTCCACACCGCCTACAGCCTGCTGGACGGGGCCATCAGGGTAAAAGACCTGCTGGCCCAGGCCCAGGCGTATGGTATGCCGGCGGTGGCCATCACCGACCACGGCTCCATGTTCGGGGTCCTGGATTTTTATCAGAAGGCCAAGGCGGCGGGGATCAAACCCCTGCTGGGGTGCGAGCTCTACGTGGCGCCCGCCTCCCGCCAGGAAAAGACGGGCAGAGGGGACAACCGCCACCTGGTGGTCCTGGCGCAAAACCTGGAGGGCTACCACAACCTCATCCGGCTGGTCACCCGGGCCCACCAGGAAGGGTTCCACTACCGCCCCCGGGTGGACAAGGAGTTGCTGCAGGAGTTGAACGGGGGCCTCATCGCCCTGTCCTCCTGCCTCCACGGCGTGGTGGCGCCGGAACTCCTTAACGACGACCCCGCGGCCGCCGAGGCGAACGCCCGGGAGTACGCCGAGATCTTTCCGGGACGGTTCTACCTGGAGGTCCAGGCCAACAACCTGCCGGAGCAGCTCAAGGTCAATGAGGCGTTGCTGGAACTGGGGCCCCGCTGGGGTCTGCCCGTGGTAGCCACCAATGATGTACACTATTTGAAGTCCGAAGACGCCCGGGCCCACGACGTCCTGTTGTGCATCCAGACCGGCAAGACCGTGAACACCTCGGGCCGCATGAAGTTCCAGACTGACCAGCTCTATTTCAAGAGTCCGGCGGAGATGGCCCGCATCTTCCCTTACCCCGAGGTGTTGGCGGCCTCGGTGGAGATTGCGGCCCGCTGCGATGTCACCCTGGAATTGGGCACTTACAACTTTCCGGTCTACCCCGCCGCCGACGGGGACGACATGGCGTCCCTCATGACCCGGATGGCCCGGGAGGGGCTCAAAGAGCGCCTGGCGGCTCCCGCCACTCATTACCGGCCTCCGGAAGCGGATTACTGGCAGCGCCTGGAATACGAGACCAAAATCCTGGTGGATATGGGGTTTGCCGGCTACTTCCTGGTGGTGGCCGACATCATCAATTACGCCCGGCAGCGCCAGATACCCGTGGGGCCCGGCCGGGGTTCCGCCGCCGGGAGCCTGGTAGCCTATGCCCTGAAGATCACCGACCTGGACCCCCTGGCCTACGGCCTCTTTTTCGAGCGCTTCCTCAATCCCGAAAGAGTCAGCCCCCCGGACATCGACGTGGACTTCTGCTACGAGCGCCGGGGAGAGATCATCGAATACGTCTCCAAGACCTACGGCTGGCCGAACGTGGCCCACATCACCACCTTCGGGAGCATGAAGACCCGGCAGGTGATCCGGGACGTGGGACGGGCCCTGGAAGCGCCATACCCCGAAGTGGACAAGATCGCCAAGCTGGTGCCGGAAAAGCTCAACGTCACCCTGGAGCAGTCCCTGGCCATGGAGCCGCGCCTGCGGGAGCTCCGGGACACCAACCCCATGGTAGCCGACATCCTCGCCGTCGCCGAGGTTTTAGAGGGCCTCCCCCGCCACGCCTCCACCCACGCCTCGGCGGTGGTCATCGCCGACCGGCCCTTGATCGAGTACCTGCCGCTCTACAAGGGGAGCAAGGGCGAGCAGGTTACCCAGTTTGACATGAAAGGGGTGGAGAAGGTGGGCCTGGTAAAGTTCGATTTCCTGGGCCTGCGCACCCTGACCGTGATCGACCAGGCAGTGCGCCTGATTCGCCGCAGTCATGACGCCGACTTCGACATCCACACCATTGCCCTGGATGACCCGGCCACCTTTGCCCTTCTCCAGGCGGCCAACACCGCGGGGGTGTTCCAGCTGGAGAGTGGGGGCATGCGTTCTCTCATGGTGCGCCTCAAGCCCTCGGTCTTTGAAGACATCATCGCCCTGGTGGCCCTCTATCGCCCGGGGCCCATGGAAAGCGGTATGCACGATGACTATGTGCGCCGCAAGCACGGCGAAAGCAAGGTGGAATACCCGCTGCCGCAACTAGAGCCCACCCTCAAAGAAACTTACGGGGTCATCCTCTACCAGGAGCAGGTGATGCAAATCGCCGCGGTGGTGTCCGGCTTTTCCCTGGCGGAAGCCGACCTGCTGCGCCGGGCCATGGGTAAGAAGGACACGGCGGTGATGGCGGCCCAGCGGGACCGTTTTGTCTCCGGGGCCGTGGCCCAGGCGGTGCCCAAGGGCAAAGCGGCCGAGCTTTTCACCCTCATCGAAAAGTTTGCGGGCTACGGCTTCAACAAATCCCACAGTGCCGCCTACGCCCTGGTGGCTTATCAGACCGCCTATCTCAAGGCGCATTATCCGTTGGAGTTTCTGGCCGCGGTGCTCAACTGCGAAATCAACAATTCCGCCGCCCTGGCCAAGCACATCATGGAGGCCCGGGACCAGGGCATCGAGCTTTTGGCGCCGGACATCAACCACAGCCATCGGGATTTCACCGTGGAAAACGGCAAGGTCCGGTACGGCCTGGCCGGGGTGAAAAATGTGGGGGTGGGGGCGATTCACAACATCCTGGAAGCCCGGGGCGCCGCCCGCTTTGTGAGCTTCCGGGACGTCCTGGAGCGCATCAATCTGGGCAAGGTGAACCGCAAGGTTTTGGAAGCCCTCATCCAGGCGGGGGCTTTTGACAGCCTCCAGCCCCGGCGGTCCCGGCTGATGGCGGGGCTGGAAAGCGCCCTGGAAAAAGTCGGTAACCAGAAGCGCCTCCAGGCCGTCAAGCAGATGTCCATGTTCGGCGGCCTCCTGGAGGCCCACGAGGACGACTGGCTGCCGGAAGCCCAACCGTGGGATAGGTCCATAAAACTGGCCCGGGAAAAAGAGGCCCTGGGCGTTTATCTCAGCGGCCACCCCCTGGATGCCTACCGGGCCCTGTTAAAAGCCCAGATCAGGACTACCACGGCGGACCTTGCCGAGTTGCCGGACTCCCAGGAAGTTATCCTGGGGGTGGTGGTCACCTCCCTGAAAGAAAAGGCGACCAAAAGGGGCGGCCGTCTGGCCATCCTCACGGTGGAGGACCTGGCAGGCAGCGCCGAGGTGGTGGTATACGGGGAGGTCTATGAGCGGGTGGCCTCGCTGCTGCAGCAGCCCAGCCTGCCCCTGTGGCTCAAAGGGCACGTGGTGCAGGAAGAAAAGGGCCCCAAACTGGTGGCCCAGGAGATTGCCGCGTTAGAGACCGCCTTGCCGCGCGGACCTTCGAGGCTGGATGTGCGTCTCCAGGCCGCCATGGTGACCCGGGAGCAACTCCTGAATTTGAAAGGAATTTTAAGCCGGCATGGCGGCTCCGTTCCCGTCTTCCTCCACTTTCTCCACTCCCGGGAAGAGGCGAGTCTGGCCCTGCCTCGGGAACTGGCCCTCACCCCATCCCCCGAACTTATTTCGGAAGTCAATCGGCTCTTCGGATACCCGGCCCTGACTCTGTAATTTTGGGCTTATGGTCCCCGGCCGCCGGGCCAGTTCTTTATCCTCTGTCCCGAGGCGGGGGGGACCTGCGGGTCAAGGCCTCAGGCCTAACCGGGCTGTGAGTTCAACCGAGGCAATCTCGGATGAAAATGTCAGACTATGTTTTTGGTGAAAAAAATTGTGGCGCTGTTCCTTTACCCGGTTGGTCTCTGCCTGGGGATCTTGATCCTGGGACTATTCTGCCTTTGGGCCACCCGGAGGCAGCGCCTGGGCAAGGTGTTGGTGACTCTGGGGACCATGCTCCTGCTCCTGTTAAGTTCTTCTCTCATATCCTCGTGGTTGCTGGTTCCCCTGGAACAACGCTATCCGGCTCTCTTGCATCCTGAGACCGTCTCCTGGGGGCCTAAAGATTCGACCTCTCCCAAATGGATTGTGGTGCTGGGGGGCGGCCACCGGTCGGACCCCAGCCTCCCGGCTAACAGTCAAATCAGTGCAGCCGCCCTGGGGCGCGTGGTTGAAGGGGTGCGGCTGCATAAAGCCGTTCCGGGGAGCAAGCTGCTGTTATCCGGCGGAGCAGTCTTCGATCCCGTGCCGGAGGCCGAAGTGATGGCCCAGATTGCCGTGCTCCTGGGGGTAAAGCCCCAGGATATCGTGTTGGAGAGCGACTCCCGGGACACCGCCGAGGAAGCCGCACTTATCGCCAAAATGATCGGCAGAGAAAAATTTATCCTGGTCACCTCCGCCGCCCATATGCCGCGGTCCATGGCCTTGTTCAGAAGGCGCGGCCTGCAGCCCATCCCGGCCCCCGCCGATTTTCGGGCCCCCAATACCCAGTCGTCCGAACCAATCGAGTTCTTTCCCAGAATCGGGTCCCTGGGGCAGACTCAAACCGCGCTGCATGAGTACCTGGGTCTGGTCTGGGCCTGGCTGCGAGGGGAGATTTAAAGGAATACGGGGCGGCGAAACTGGGTTCGGCCAATTGAGATCATCCATCCATCTTTTCAAGGGTGAGGCCCGTTGCCGACAATTTCAGGGGCTGGGACTTTTACTTAACTTGTTGTCTTCCTGGGGATTTTGGGGTGAGTCGGCCCTGGAGACAGTGACGAAATATAAAGTGGTTTAAAATTAAATTATAATAGTTATATAAAATTAATTATTCAATTGAAATTTAATTGATTTTGGTGTAATAAAAAAAATATTGGCAAAAAAGTCTGGCCGGACAATTTTGCCAACTACGGCGCAACATTCCAGGGAGGGAATGGTTATGCTACTCTTTGGCCGTTTTAACCTTAAGGCCACCGTCCGGCACGGGTAAGCGGGGATTCTTACTATGCGTGAGAATCCCCGTTTGCTTTTGGGACCGGCTTCGCCGCGTCTCGTGGTGGTTGAGCCGGCTGGCAACCCAGGGGAACCGGCGCGCCGGCGCGAGGCCCGGATTTTT
>JAUSOZ010000159.1 GCA_030655955.1 Deltaproteobacteria bacterium | reverse complement strand
TAGGGTGCGCACCGCGCACCGACTTTGCCGCACATCAGTTTTTCGTATTTTTCGTAGGGTGCGTCTTACGCACCAATTGAGGACCGGGAATGCTGGGCAGTGCCCACCCACATATCTGCCAACTTGAGGTAGGGGCGGGTTGTAAACCCGCCCCTACAGCCCCACCGCCTCATACGAAGTTGAGACCTCTGCGAAAGTCTCTATCGCTATCCTCCCTCATCAAAATGTAGCGTAGGCGCCCTCGCCTGCGCCTAAATAGGGTATGGACAGCCGAGGGCGGCTATCCTACATGATACTTTCGCAGAGGTCTCAAGTTACAGTCCAAACACATTGAATATTCATGTCATTCTGAACGGAGCGCCGCGGAGTGAAGAATCTCGGTGGCTCAAAAAGAGAGATTCTTCGCTGCGCTCAGAATGACAAATAATAGTCTCACTCCATCCGGCCTTGCTCCTTGAGGGCCAGATAGGTCTGGTAGACCTGGCGCCGGGGAATCTTCAGATCCCCGGCCACCCGGTCCGCCAGGCGCCGCCCCCTTAAACCGCTCTCTTCGGCGGCCTTAAGCAGGCAATCCGCCAGGTCCGCCGGCGGCATCGTGGCCGCGGCCGCCGGGCAGGAGAGCACCAGGGCGCATTCACCCCTGATCTCAATATCTTGCAGCTTCCGGGCGATATCCGTCACCGGCCCCCGCCAGGTTTGCTCGAACTTCTTGGTGAGCTCCCGGACCACCAGGACCTCACGGTTGGGCATGGTCCCGGCGAGTTCCGTCAGGGTCCGGACCAGCCGCCGGGGGGACTCATACATGATAATCACTCGGGGCTCCGGCGCCAGGGCCTGGAACATTTTTAGCCGCCGGCCTTCGCCCCGGGGCAGGAAACCCACGAAAAGTATATCCCCTTTGAACCCGGAAAGCGAGAGCGCCGCCACCCCGGCGGCCGGGCCGGGTATGGCCTCTACCTTTACTTCCGCCTCCCAGGCCCGGGCCACCAGATCGGCCCCGGGGTCCGAAAACCCCGGGGTACCGGCGTCGCTCACCAGGGCCATATTTTCCCCCGCCGTGAGGCGCCGGATCAACTCCGGCCCCCGGGAGGCCTGGTTGTGGGCATGGTAGCTGATGAGCGGCGTCTTAATCCCGAAGTGGCTCAGGAGCCGGCGGGTGTGGCGGGTATCTTCCGCGGCGATGAGGTCCGCCTCTTTCAGCACCCTAAGGGCCCGGAGGGTGATGTCCTCCAGGTTGCCGATGGGGGTAGCGACGATGTAGAGCGTGCCGATGGGGCTCACCTCAAAATGCGTTGGGAATAATCTCCACCTGGGGGACATTCTCGGTCATCGTTACGGCCACCACGTCGAAGCGCACCGGGGACCCGGTGAGGCGTTTAGCCTTGAGATAATAATCCGCCAGCCGCCGCAACCGGCCCTGCTTGGTTACGGACACCGCCTCTTGGGGGCTGCCGAACCGGGTACTTTTCCGGGTCTTGACCTCCACCACCACTAGAACCTTGCCCTGCCGGGCGATGAGATCGATCTCGCCTAAGGGCGTCACATAATTGCGCTCCAGGATTTTATAGCCCTGTTGCTTCAAGGCCGCCGCGGCCAGGTCTTCGCCGTGATCCCCCAATTGCCGCCGCGGGTCTGAGGGCGGACACATGGGTCCGCCCCTACGAGTTTCCTTGATTGGCCTGGTTTTGCATGTGGTCAGCCAGCGATCAAATTCATCGCTGCCTCTCGATCGTGGGTTTTCCCGATCCAAATCCCATCGCAGCGGATTTGTCGAGATATATTCCCTGATGCGGTTCAAAGATGCCTCATCCCGGATCACATGATCATAAAAACTTCGCTGCCACAAACTCCCCTGAAACTGGGGCCATCCATGCTCCTTAACCCCATGAATATATTCGTTGGTAGTCATGGTCTTAAACCACTGCATTATCTTTTGTAGGGGCGCACCCATGTGTGCGCCCTGGCGACAGGCTGGCAAAGCAAATGCGGTATTCTCCGCCAACAGTGCGATTCCATGGAAATGGTTCGGCATGACCACATAAAAATCGGTTTCCAGGGCGGCAAATTTGCTTTCCAGTTTGTGCCACCACCTTTCCACCATATGCCCGGCCTGATTAAGCCGCATCTCACCGTCAAGAATTTCCCCCAACAAAGCTTGCCGCCCCTGAACACACACTGTCACAAAATAGGCCCCTTCCTGGGAATAATCATAACCCGATAGACAAGGCGATTTGCGATGCCGCATCATTCCCCGCCCCCCAGCCACTCCTTCACGCCCCGGAAGGTGCGCCGGTGGATGGCGCAGGGGCCCCAGCAACGCAGGGCCTCCAGGTGTTCGGCGGTGCCGTAGCCCTTATGCCGGGCGAAATTGTATTGGGGGTAGCGCTGGTGCAATTCCTCCATGAGCCGGTCCCGATAGACCTTGGCCACCACGGAGGCCGCGGCGATGGAGGGACAGCGGTCGTCCCCCTTGATCACCGGTTGCTGGGGGTAAGGCAGGGGCAGGGGCAGGTGGCCGTCCACCAGGACCATTTCCGGGACCGGGGTCAGGTCTTTTACCGCCCGGGCCATGGCCCTAAGCGAAGCGGCCAGGATTCCCTGGCGCTCGATCTGGCGGGGTCCTATGGCATGGATAGACAGGGCCAGGGCCTGGCGCCGGATTTGGCCATCCAGGTCCAGCCTGATTTCCGGAGAGAGGCGCTTGGAATCCCTGAGCCCGGGAAAAGCGACACCGGCGGGGAGGATCACGGCCGCGGCCACCACCGGACCCGCTAAGGGGCCCCGGCCCACCTCATCCACGCCGGCAATTAAGGTCAATCCCTGAAAACGCCAGAATCCTTCCGGGTCAGCAAGTACGTCATCGCTGCCCGGGAGGCGGCTCATAACACCGGCGACCGCTTTTCCTTGATCCGGGCCGCCTTGCCCTTCCGGTCTCTCAGGTAGTAGAGGCGGCTCTGCCGGACTTTGCCCCGGAAGAGGACCACCACCTGGTCGATGTTGGGAGAATGGATGGGGAAGACACGCTCCACCCCCACGCCATACGAGATCTTGCGCACCGTAAAGCTGGCCCCGGTGAGGCCGCCCCGTTTCCGGATGACCACTCCCTTGAAGACCTGGATGCGCTGCTTATCCCCTTCCACAATGCGTACATGCACTTCCACGGTATCCCCGGGGCGAAACGCCGGCAGGTCGCCGCGCATCTGCTCCCGGGCTAATTGATCTACACGTTCCATATCCTCACCTATTTTCCGCCTGGCAAACCGCCAGGGATTTTATGAATTCCCGGTCTTCCTTGCTGAGGACGGCGCGGGCCAGCAAATCCGGCCGCCGCGTCACCGTCCGGGCCATGGCCTGTTGACGCCGCCACCGGGCAATACGCTGGTGGTCGCCCTCCAGCAACACCTGGGGAACCTCGTGTCCTTCGAAAACCCGGGGGCGGGTGTAATGGGGGTATTCCAGGAGGCCATCCTGGAATGACTCTTCTTCGGTGGCCCCCTCGCCGCCCAAAACCCCGGGAAGCAACCGGGTCACCGCGTCCGCCACGATCAAAGCTGGGATTTCTCCCCCGGTTAGAATATAATCGCCTATTGACAGCTCTTCATCAATATAAAAATGAATCCGCTCGTCCACCCCTTCATAGTGCCCGCAGATGAGCAGCAGGTGGCTCTTATCCGCCAACTCCCGGGCCTTGGCCTGATTGAACGCCGCCCCCCCGGGGCCCAGCAGGATCACCCGGGTCTCGGGGTCGCTCTCCCTTGCCGCCCGGATGGCTGCCACCAGCGGCTCAATCTTCATGACCATCCCAGGGCCGCCGCCGAACGGCCGGTCGTCCGTCACCTGGTGGCGGTCGGTGGTAAAATCCCTCAGATTGATCACCGTATAGGTGACCGCCCCCTGGACCTGGGCCCGGTGGAGCATGCTCTGGCTTAAGGGGGAGGCGAAAAACTCGGGAAACAAGGTCAGCAGATCAATCTGCATAAGCTTACCAGAGTCCCTCTGTAGGAAAAGCCCGGTTCACGATTTTTCTGACCATCGCTGCCGTGGTGGCCCTCCCCTTACAAAAGCCCCTCCGGAGGCAACACCTTGATCACTCCTTCCTCCAGGTTGATCTCGACGATCACGTCCTCCACCGCCGGCAGCAGGATCTCCCGTTCTCCCTGGCGCACCACATAGACGTCATGGCCCGGGGTGCAGATGATATGGTCCAGATACCCCAGCAGGGCCCCGTCGGCCTGGTTGACCACCGGCAAACCCAGCACCTGGAACCAGTAAAATTCCCCGGGCGGCAGCGGCGGGAACCGCCGGCGGTCTCCCAAAACTTGCAGCCCGGCCAGTTCTTCCGCCCGGCTCCGGGTGTCGACGCCATCCAGCCACAGCAGCACCTGGTTTTTGTGGCGCGCAGCCTTGAGCACCTCGTAGCCCTGGCCGCCGATCCAGACCTGCCCTAAGGCGGCGAAGACCTCGGGGTCGGTCGTGGCGGCCTCGGCATCGGCCCGGACCTTGACGACCCCCAGGAGGCCTTGGGCTCCGGAAACCTGCCCCAGACCGATGAGCGCCTCGGGGTTCGGCGGTGTGCTACTCAAGGATCTCCAGGACCGCCCGTTTGCGAATTTTGGTGGACGCGGCGCTGAGAATGGTGCGCATGGCCCGGGCCGTACGCCCCTGCTTGCCGATCACCTTCCCCAGATCTTCCTTGGCCACCTTCAGTTCAATGACGGAGGTCTGCTCCCCTTCGATTTCGTTGACCTGGACCTGTTCAGGGTTATCTACCAGTGACTGCGCGATGAATTTCACCAATTCCTTCATAGTAGCCACCTCTGTCAGGGGATCGGGCGATCAACCTCCCTGCTGTTTTCAGGCCGCGCTCAGGCCTCCGGCGCCGCGGCGCCTCGGGGCCGCTTCAGGAGGCTGGCCACCGTATCGGTGCAGGTAGCGCCCTTGCTCACCCACTTCTGGAGCAGGTCTTCTTTCACCGATACCGCCGCCGGTTCCTGGCGCGGGTCATACGTGCCGATAATATCCATAAATCTGCCATCGCGGGGAGCCGTACTGTTGCTCACCACGATGCGATAGAAGGGGCGCTTTTTCGCCCCGTAACGGGCCAAACGGATTCGTAATGCCATGCCTTGCTTTATCCTCCTTAGGTTTAATGGGGTCGTAGGGGCGAACCCGCGTGTCCGCCCTTTAAGGGCGCACACATGGGTGCGCCCCTACAAGTCGTTACATAAAATTCATGGGGAAGCGGCCCTTGCCCTTCTTGCCGCCCCTGGCCACCTGCTTGATCATCTTTTGGGTCATGGTGAAATTCTTCAGCAGCCGGTTGACGTCCTGGACCGTGGTGCCGCTCCCGGCGGCGATGCGCCGGCGGCGGCTGCCGTTAATCAGGTTGTGGTCGTTGCGCTCCCCGGGCGTCATGGAGCTGATCATGGCTTCCACCCGTTTCAACTCGCGTTCGTCCGGCTGCATACCTTTCATGGCCTTGAGCTTGCCGCCCAACCCCGGAATCATGGACATGATCTGTTCCATGCTGCCCATCTTCTTGATCTGCTTAAGCTGCTCCCTGAAGTCGTCCAGGGTAAACGCCTCCTGGCGCAGCTTCTTTTCCAGGGCCTGAACCTGGTCGGAGTCGAAGGCCTCCTGGGCCTTTTCGATCAGGGTGAGCACATCGCCCATCCCCAAAATCCGCGACGCCAGGCGCTCCGGGTGAAAGACCTCCAGGGCGTCCAGCTTTTCTCCCACCCCCAAAAACTTGATGGGCTGGCCCACCACCTCCCGCATGGACAGCGCCGCCCCGCCCCGGGCGTCGCCCTCCACCTTGGTGAGGATCACCCCGGTGAGCTTCAGAAGGTCGTGGAAACTCTGGGCCACCGCCACCGCGTCCTGGCCGGTCATGGCGTCCGCCACCAGCAGAATTTCATTGGGCGCAACCGCGGCCCGGATGGCCTTGAGCTCTTCCATCAGGGGGGCGTCAATATGAAGGCGCCCGGCGGTGTCCAGGATTACCGTGTCATAGCCCTGGGCATAGGCCGCTTCCATGGCGGCCCCGGCAATGGCCACCGGGTTCTGCGTCGCCTCGCTGGGGTGTACCGTGACCCCGATGTCGGCCCCCAGACGCTTGAGCTGCTCGATGGCTGCGGGCCGCTGCACATCGGCGGGCACGAGATACGGCTGCTTCCCCTGCCCCTTGAGGCGCTTTGCCAGCTTGGCCGCGGTGGTGGTTTTACCGGAGCCTTGCAGGCCCACCAGCATCAGCGCCACCGGCGGTTTGCCGCTCAAATCCAGCCGGGGCGACTCCCCGCCCAACAGCGCCGTGAGCTCCTCGTGGACGATCTTAATGACCTGCTGGGCCGGGGTCAAAGACCGCATGACCTCTTCGCCGACGGCCCGCTCCCGGATGCGCTCGATGAACGCCTTGGTAACCTTGTAGTTGACGTCGGCCTCGAGCAGCGCCAGGCGCACCTCGCGCAAAGCCTCGCCCACCTGGGCCTCGTTAAGCTTGCCCCGGCCCTTGAGCTTCTTGAAGACCGCGTCTAACTTGTCGGAGAGTCGATCAAACATTTTTAGCTATCAGCTTTCAGCGGTCAGCCTGGTCCTTCCTGTCATTTCCCCTCGTTCCCAAGCTCCTGCTTGGGAACGGCATATTTCCGCCCAAGCTCTGCTTGGGCACCGCCCACATCGATAGAGGATAATGGCGGGTCGTGCCAACCCTACATTTCCCATCGTCGGGGAACGGCCTGCCGTGCCCGCCACCATTTGTACCCTTGTTATACCAGAAAAACGCCAACTGGAAACCGAAAACTATCCTTTAATGACCCCCAGCGGCTTCAGCCGGGCCACCTTCTTGGCAATTCCGGCGCCGTGGACCACGTCCACCACGCCCGAAACATCCTTGTAGGCCTCGGAAATCTCTTCGTCGATCGTGCCCCGCCCGGCGCCCCTGACGATGATGCCTTGGGCCGCCAACTCCTGGATGATGGACCGGCCCCGGGCCACCTTCTTGGCCTGGTGCCGGGACATCAGGCGCCCCGCCCCGTGGCAGGTGCTGCCAAAGGTTTCGGTAAGGGCCTTTTCGGTCCCCACCAGTACATAAGAATACCGGCCCATGTCCCCGGGGATGAGCACCGGCTGCCCGGTCTCCCGGTAGGCCTCGGGCACCTCCGGGTGGTGCGGCGGAAAGGCCCGTGTGGCGCCCTTGCGATGGACACAGAGCTTCCGGGACTTGCCCTCCACCGTGTGGGTCTCGATCTTGGCGATGTTGTGACAGACATCGTAAACCAGTTCAAGCCCCAGGTCCCGGGGCCCCATCTGAAAAACCCGCTCGAAACTCTCCCGCACCCAGTGGGTGATGAGCTGCCGGTTGGCAAAGGCGAAGTTGGCGGCCCCGGCCATGGCGGCCAGGTACCGCTGGCCTTCCGGCGACGTTAACGGAGCGCAGCAGAGCTGCCGGTCCGGCAGTTCGATGCCATACTTGGCGCTGGCCTTGAGCATCACCTTGATGTAGTCTTCGCACACCTGGTGCCCCAGCCCCCGGGAGCCGGTGTGGACGATGGCCGTCACCTGATCCTGGAACAGCCCCAGCTGCGCCGCCAGCGCCGCATCGTAAATCTCATCGACATAACCCACTTCGACGAAGTGGTTGCCCGAACCCAGGGTGCCCAGCTGGTCCTTGCCCCGGTTCAGGGCGAAGTCCGAGACCGCCTCGGGGTCGGCGCCGGCGATGGCGCCCCCAGCCTCGATGTGGGCCAGGTCCCCAGCCTCGCCAAAACCTTCTTGCACCGCCCAACGGCAGCCGTCTTTGAGCACCTTCTTAAAGGCCGAGCCGGTGAGCTTAAAATCCTGACGCCGGGAACCCACCCCCGAGGGGATGTTGGTGAACAACGTGTCCACCAGGGTTTTCATCAGGGGCGCCACGTGCTCCCGGCTCAGTCGCGTCCGGAGCAGACGCACCCCGCAGTTGATGTCATAGCCCACGCCGCCGGGGGAGACGATGCCCTCTTCCAGGTCGAAGGCCGCCACGCCGCCGATGGCGAAGCCGTAGCCCCAGTGGATGTCGGGCATGGCCAGGGAGGGGCCCACAATCCCCGGCAGGGTGGCGACGTTGGCCACCTGCTGGAGGCTCTGGTCGGACTCAAGGACCGGAAGCATCTCCTTGGAGCAAAAGATCAGCCCCCGGGTGCGCATCTTGCCCTCCCGGGGAATCTCCCAGCGATATGCGTCAATTTGGCGCAGTTTGATCATAAGTCAGTGGCCGGTTGTCAGTGGCCAGTTGTCAGTCCTCCGACTCCTGCCACCTGACAATTTGGAACAGTCATGCATAGGCCTTTGGCCCACCCGTAAATTATGAATCGCCGTTGTAGGGGCGTTTCGCGAACCGCCCCTACGGGAACTTTTCAAGGCAGTGATTACAAATCCTGCTCCACCGTGGCCTACCAGCCATCTTTAACCGGCACGATGCTCAGCTGCTGGAAGGTCGCGGCCTTGACCCCGGTGAGCGAGGGGTGGCGGGCGGGATCGAAGCTCTCGCCGGTCACCCTGGCTTCAAGACGCTCGGGGGTCAACGACTCCACCTGAAAGTCCCGGCCTAAAAATCCGTCCTGATCAAAAAGATAAAGCAGGTGGTTGAGCCAGTCAACCAGGAGGGCTTCCCGATCAATGGCGGTCAGGTTCACCTCTCGGGTAGCCCGGCGCCTGAGATACCGCCGGTCGGTCAGGGTGGCGCTCAGGGCGCGGCCGGCGTTTTCAAAGAGTTCCGGAAGACTTGCCCCCCACAGGCGCCAGGCCAGGTCTGCGGTGTGGGGCAGCTGGCGGTAGGGGCGGCGCCGGGGAGAAGTTTCCGGTTTTTTTTTAATCATGGACCAAATTACCGCCGCTGCCAGTTGCCGGGGTCCCGGGCCGCGGCCGCGCCCAAGTCAAAGGCCTGAAGATTCGAGGCCAAAAACTTTTCCTTGGTGCGGGTGCAGATCACCGACAGGATGTCCTGGGCCGGAATGGGCAGAGAATCGGTGGCGGCCAGGGCGCCCAGAAGGACCATGTTGACCGCCAGGGGGCTGCCGGACTTATGGGCCAGAGCGCCGGCGTCGAAGGCCAGAAGCGCCCCCACCTGTGCCGCCAGCCGCTGAAACATCTGCGCCACTGATGGATACCGGGCCTGCCCGATGGCCACCGGGTATGGCACCTGGGTGGCGGTGTTGGCGATCACCAGGGTCTTGGCATGGCAGCGGTCCAGGGCACGGAAGGCCTCCAGGGCCTCAAACCCCAGCACGATGTCAGCTTCCCCGGCGGAAATCAGGGGGCTTTGGAGATCCCCCAGAATCACGGTGGAGACCACGATGCCGCCCCGCTGGGCCATGCCGTGGGTCTCGCTCACCATGGGGTTATAGCCGGCCGCCAGGGCCGCCTCCCCCAAGAGGCGGCTGGCCAGAAGCGTCCCCTGGCCCCCCACCCCGGTGAGGAAAATCCGCAGGTTTTCTTTAGGGTTCTGGGTTTTGGGTTCTGGGTTTTGGGTCAATGCCATGATCTATCCTGATTCGTCATTTAGGGTGGGCGCTACCCACCTTCACATCTTTCCCGCGCTGGCGGGACGCCTGTGCCACCATCTTAAAGGGGTTGGGGAAGCGGGTTTGGGAGAGTTTTTGTAAGGGCAGGGCCACGTACGAAAAAGCCCATAGCCCCCTCTCCCAAAAATTATTCTTTTCCCTTCCCCGCCACCCCCACCGGCCGGATGTTCTCGCACCACTGGACGCAAAAGGCGCAGCCGGAGCACAGTTCCTGGTCGATCTGCAACTGGCCCGCATCCCCTTTTTCCAGGTACATGGCCGGGCAGCCGAAATTATCCAGGCAGTCCCGGCACTCGCCACACGATTTGGTCACCTGAAACCGGGCCGTGCGCCGCTTGCCGGACAAGCGCTGGGCGTAGAGGTGGCAGGGGGCCTGGGAGATGAGCACCCGGATGCCGGAGGCGGTCAGGGCCTCCTTGGTGGCAGCCAGGCTTTCTTTATACTTGAAAGGATTGACCACCCAGAGCTGTTCCACCCCCAAAGCCTTCACCACCCGGACAATGGGCACGTGCTCCCCGGGATAACCCGGAGGCATCAGGCTGACCCCGGGATGGGGCTGGTGTCCGGTCATGGCCGTGGTGCCGTTGTCCAGGATGACCAGCAGGAAGTCGTGTTTATGGTGGACGGCGTTGACCAGGGCCGGCAGGCCGGAGTGGAAAAAGGTGGAATCTCCGATGAAGGCCACCACCTTCTGGCCCGTGGCCAGGGAAATGCCCGCGGCGGTGCTTACGCTCGATCCCATGCAGATGAGATAATCCGCCATGGACAGGGGCGGCAGCAATCCCAGGGTGTAGCAGCCGATGTCCGTGGGGAAGATCCCTTCCACCCCCAGGTCCTTGAGGGCGATCTTCACGGCATAATACATGGCCCGGTGGGGGCACCCGGCACAGAGATTGGGGGGCCGGTCCGGCAAGGGCTGCTCCAGAATCTTCTCAGGGACCAGCGGGACCGGCGCCTCCGAGGCCACGCCGAAAAAGCGGGCCACCACCTCCCGCACCAGACCCGGGTGGTACTCGTAGAGGCGGGAAAACAGCCCCGGGCCTTTGCCCCGGATGGTCAGGCTGAGCCCTCGATCCTGGGCGATGGCCTTGAGACCGTCTTCCAGGTACGGCTCCAGTTCCTCCACCACCAGCACCTTCGAAACCTGCGCCAGAAAATCTCCCAGCAAGGTCGCGGGCAGGGGGTGGGTGAATCCCAGCTTGAGCAGCCGCACTTTTCCGGTCAGGCCCAGTTCCGTGAGGGCGTCGGCGGCATAGGTGCCGGCCACTCCGCTGGTGACGATGCCCCAGGCGCCGGCCCCACTGATCTCGTTGAAGACAGAAGTCTCGGCCAGGGCCCGGGCTTGGTCCTGGGCCGCCAGCAGGCGCACGTGGGCCTGCCGGGCCACCGCCGGCACCATCACCAGGTGGAAGGGGTCCTTATAAAACCTTCCCGGTCCCGGCCGGGCCGCCAGTTCTCCCAGGGTCACGGGGCCCCGGGTATGGTTCACCCGGGTGGTGGTGCGCAGCAGCACCGGGACCTTGAGTTGCTCGGAGAGGGCGAAGGCGGCCAGGGTCATGGCTTTGGCTTCCTCGGGGGTGGCCGGCTCCAGCATGGGCAGTCCCGCCAGCTTGGCGTAATAACGATTGTCCTGCTCGTTCTGACTGGAAAACAGGGATGGGTCGTCGGCGCTGACAATCACCATGCCCCCCTTGACCCCCACATAGGCCAGGGTCATGAGGGCGTCGGCGGCCACATTGAGGCCAACGTGTTTCATGGCGCACAGCACCCGCCAGCCACAGGCCGAGGCCCCCGCCGCCACCTCCAGGGCCACCTTCTCGTTGGTGGAAAATTCGAACTGGAGGTCGGTCTGCCGGGAAATGCCATAACACCGGTCGCCGATTTCCGAGGCGGGAGTCCCTGGGTAGGTGGTCACCAGGGCCACCCCGGCTTCCAGGGCGCCCCGGACAATGGCCTCATTCCCCAGGAAGAGTCGCCGCTCTCCTGCCGATCCGGTTAAAAGCTCTGACATAAGGTCTCTACCTGAACCGTTGTTTCCGCCCGGCGCCGGGCCGGGCTGATGCCTCTTAAGCTGGCCCCTGCCAGCCCTCGCCGCAGGTCCATAAATCTATGCGAATTATAATAATTAACATATTTGGGGCAAAATACGAGGAAAAAATCGGTCAATCGCGGTTGGGGGAAGCGGACAGGTTAACAACAGCCACCCGCCGAAGACCGGAGAGGAAAAGTCAGGAGAGGCTGGGAGAGCTGGCAGAGGCCACTGCGGTCGTAACCGCGGCGGATAAGGGTATAACAAGAGAATGTCGCATTATCCCGGGGCCATTTTACACTATGATGGCAATTCCGCCCGGGAGGCGGGCTCGTGAGACCTCCCCCCCGCGCGGTTATCGCGGGCGGGAGTCGAGTCGGCTCAGGCTTCGGCCAGGGCCCCTATTTTTTCTTGCCCCGCATCCAAAAGGGGAGGTCGCCGGGCCCGGCGCTGGCCCGGATCTGGGCCAGCTCCGCTTTGAACTGGATCACTTCGGCCTGAAGAGCCTTGGCGGCCGCGGCCTCAGCCTTGAGTTGGTCGACCTCACGCCGGACTCCGGCCAACTCGCCTGACAATCCGGCCATCGTGGCCTTCAAGGGAGCTGCTTCCGCCGCCGCGGTTTTGAGCCCCGCCACCGCGGCCACGAGCGTCTTGAGGCCGGCTTCCAGTTCGGCCAGGCGCGCCTGCACCTCGGGGGAGACTTCCGGCGGCGGTTGCCCCCGGCCGGTTCTGGCCACCGCCGAGCGATCGGGCACGACGGTATCCAGCGGGTGGTCCTGGTTAACGGCATCCAGGGGATTTTCGCCAATGGTGCTGCGTTTGGCCATATCGTTCAACTCCCTTCTTGGCTGATGATCTCGTCGGCCAGGGCCCGATAGTCCGCGGCGCCGGCGCTCTTGCCGTCGTATGCGGTGATGGCCTGGCCGAAAGAGGGGCATTCGGCCAGCCGGACATTCTCCCGGATGACGGTGTGGTAAACCAGACTGCCGGAACGTTGGCGCAATTGCTCCACCACCTCCCGGGCGTGGCGGGTGCGAAAATCCACCCGGCAGGCCAGGATGCCCGAGACTCTCAGGTCCGGGTTGAGGCGGTCCCGGACCACCTCCACGGTTTGCAGCAGTTGGGCCAGGCCGCTCAAGGCCATGACGTGGGCCTCCACCGGCACCAGGAGTTCGGCCACCGCCACCAGGGCGTTGACGGTGAGCACCCCCAGGGTGGGCGGACAGTCGATCAACACATAATCCCAGCGGTCCGGCGGCAGGCGGTCCAGGTTGCGGCGCAAGATGGTTTCGGCCCCCACTTCCCCGGCCAGCATCTTCTCGGCCCCTACCAGCCAGGACGAAGACGGCACCAAGTCCACCCCGGCCACCCCCGAATCCTGCACCAGGTCAAGCATAGAGCCATTTTCCGCAAAGATTCCCAGCACTCCCTTGCCGGCGTTTTTGATCCCAAACCACGCCGTGGTGGAATGTTGCGGGTCCAGATCGATAACCAGCACCCGCCGGCCTTTCTCCCCCAGGGCCGCCGCCAGATTGACGCTGGTGGTGGTCTTGCCGCTTCCCCCCTTCTGGTTTGCAATGGCAAAAGTCCTCATGGCGCGCCTTTCTCCCTCAAGCCTCAGTACCGGGCGGCAGCAGCCGCCAGGCCCAAACTTCCCCCGCGCCTTGCCCCGGGGCGCGGCTGACCATCAAATTCTGTGCGGATCTCGCCGGTAGGATCGCCCCCAAACAGCCCAGCCGCGCCCAGTCAAGCCCCCTGGGGGGCCGCCGGTGCCTCGGACACCGGGACGCCCGGGCTGCCAGTCTTCTCAGGGAACGGCCTCATAAGGGCGGCCTCCCGGTTAATTTACTTCCCGGTCCACCATGCCACAACCAGACCTGCGTGTCAACTTGTGGTCTCGGCCGTGTCAATAGCACAAACAGATGTCCGGTTTTCATAGCACATAAAATGTCCGGTTGATTATTAAGGGCTATCGTCATATTATGCAGTTGTCTCTGGGGAGGATAGGGCAACGCTGGGGAGCGACCCGAGCGCCTCGGAGACG
>JAUSOZ010000150.1 GCA_030655955.1 Deltaproteobacteria bacterium | reverse complement strand
GGCTTGAGTTTCAGGGCCTGGTCAAAGGCCTGCAGGGCCTGGTCATAACGGCCTGACTGGCTGTGTTTGATCCCCTGGTCGATGTAGCTCTGGACGTCCTGGGCTGCGCTCAGCCCCGGCAGCAGGAGCAGGAAGAGCAGGGCTAAGGGTAAATATGCCATTCGCTTCATTGCTGGTAGTCCTCCTGTAAAGGGTTAATCGCGTTTTCGGTTTTTAGCCTTGAAGGTTCAAGTAACCCGTAGGGCGGGAAAGCGCAGCGCATCCCGCCTTTCCCTCGTTCCCAAGCTCCTGCTTGGGCCACCTGGTGCAATAAATAGATGTTTATCTCGCAAAGCAGGAGCTTTGCCTGCAATGGGGTTCCCAAGCGGGAGCTTGGGAACCAGAAATAAGGGTGCGTCCTACGCACCATCAATCCAGTTGAGTAGCGGGCGGGGACGCCCGCCCCACTTACTAAAATTTAACACCCGGAACCCGCCCTACAAGATGCCCCATTTCTTGGCTCGTTCTTCATAAGCCGGCGGAAAGCTGGGGGAGAAGTTCTGGTAAAAGGTGATGGGGTAGCGGGCCCCAATCTTTTTGCCGGCTTCTTTGAGCCCCTCCAGGAGCCCGGCCAGGAACTTGCCGGGGAAGGCCACCACCATCTCGTCGTCCTGGGTCATGGAAAAGATGCGGTCGCCCATGCCGGGAATGGCGACCTTGAACTCACCGCTGCGGTAGGGGGCAATGAGATACTCGCTGCATTCCACTTTGCCGCCGAATTCGCCGCTGACCCGAACCCCCAGGCTGAAGGTGGCTGCCTGGATGAGGCGCATAAGCTGGGCCGGGTTGCCGTAAACCACCACCACGTCCGGGTCCAGGGTGAGGCGTTCCAGGGGGCAGAGGTAGATGGCCCCAATCTCCTGGGGCTCAAAGTGAGGCAGCGCCTCCACCTCTTTGAGGGCCGGGCCCAACTCCGGGTGAAACCCCACTTCGCAGAAGAGCTGCCCCAACTCCATGATGGGGTCGGTGGCCGGGGTGAAGCCGAAGACCAGCATGCCGGGGATACAGATGAGATCGTCCCGGGTCAGGCCCACGGGCCAGCCGTACACCCGGGCCAGGGTGACGCCCTGGCAGATGGTCACCTTCTTGCCGAAGACCTTGGAGGGCTGCCGGGTCTTGGGGGGAAGATCAGCCGGGTTTTTAAAGAAGATGGCTCCGAACGGCTCGGTCCTGAGGCGCAGGGCCTCTTTCAACTGGGCGGCCGCAGCTTTATAGTCCATGCTCACTCCTTGCACCGCTTATTCTGGAGGATTGATCGCCTTTATGACATAATGACTAAACTGTAAGACCGAAGACTTGCGGATGCAAGGAGAATTCTCTCCCCTTGCCGTTTCAGGTAGGAGGGGGGAAAAGGCCAGGCAGTAGCGTCTCCGTTGCCTGAGAGATGGGCAGACCTTTGGAGTAATAATTTTATGGTGGACCTGGTTGCCTGGGGACAGGAAACCCTGAATTGGGCCTTTTTCTTAGGCGTTATCAATATCGTCATCATTGACCTCATCCTGGCGGGGGATAATGCCGTGGTCATTGCCATGGCGGTGCGCTCTCTCCCCCGCCGGCAAAGGCGCTGGGGCATCATACTGGGCGCCGGGGCCGCGGTGCTGCTCCGGGTGGTTCTCACCTTTTTTGTGGCCCAACTGTTGGAGATCCAGTTTATCAAGCTGGCGGGCGGCGTACTCATTGCCTGGATCGCGGTCAAGCTGTTCATTGAAGGAGCGCCGGAGCAGACGGACAAGGATGCCAAAAGCCTGTTGCAGGCCATGTGGCTCATTATCGTGGCCGACATCACCATGAGCACTGACAACGTCCTGGCCGTAGCCGGGGCCTCCCACGGCAACCTGGTGCTCCTGATCTTTGGCCTGGCCCTGTCCATACCCTTTGTGGTTTTCACCAGCAACCTGCTGTCCATGCTCATGGACCGCTATCCCTTCATCATCTATATTGGGGCGGCGGTGTTGGGCAAGGTGGCTGGGGAAATGATCTTCACCGACCCCGCCATGATGAGTTGGCTCGCCCTCCCCAAATGGTTCCTCTATGTCATGGAAGGGTTGTTTGCCGTGGGAGTGATCGTGGTGGGTAAGCTGTGGATCAGGTTCGTGTTTCGCAAAGATCAGGAGATAGAGGTCTCCCCGGTGCCCTCGGGTAAGGAGTAAGCAGCCATGGCAACCTTGACTATTTCCCGGGAGTACGGCAGCGGCGGTTATGAGATCGGTAACCGGGTAGCGGCGCGGCTGGGCTACCAGTTGGTGGACAAAGAGCGGCTTTTTCAGGATATGGAACGGGCTGGGCCGCGCTGGGTGCGGGTGGCCAGAGAAGTGGACGAAGTCTGTCCCACCCTGTGGGAACGTCATGATTGGCAATATCGCGGCTATGTGTCGCAGATGGAAAGCCTGATTTTGGAGTATGCCCTGGGCGACAAGGTGGTAATCATCGGCCGGGGCGGTTCCTTTTTGCTCCAGACGGTGCCTTTTTGCCTGAGGGTGCGGCTAGTTGCCCCCCTGGAGGCGCGTCTGGACGCAATCATGGTTCGGGAAGGCCTGGCCCGGGAGGCCGCCAGGCGGCTCATCGCCAAGGTGGACGGTGAACGGGCCTGCTACATCAAGGCTAACTACGGCAGTGATTGGGATGCCGACAGCTTGTACGACCTGAGCCTGAACACGGCCAGCCTCTCATTTGACCGGGTGGTGGACATTCTGGTGGAGGGTTTGGCTGCCAAGGATCGCCTGGCGACCCCCGAGGCCAAGGCCAGGCTGGCGCTCATGGCCATGGGCTATCGTTTGAAGGCGCGAATCGCCGTGGACCCCCGGGTGCTGGTGCCCACCCTGGAAGTCTTTCCGGAAGGGGATGGATTGGTGGTATCCGGAATCATGCACACCCCCAAAGAATTCCACCTGTTGCAAGAGATGGCCCGGGAGGTGTGCGGCGACCGGCCGGTGCGGTTCGATCTGCACCGGAGGGCTTGAGGACCGGATGGCAGTCAAAAGGTGGCACAGGCTTACCAGCCTGTGCCGGCGCAGGTTAAACCGCCATGGCCGTAGTGGGGCCACCCCCGAAAATACAAATCTTTTGTAGGGGCGAACCGGCGGCTCGCCCCTATGGTGGGACTTTAACGGTAAACGTTCGTGAACCACAAATGTTGTACCCCCGAGGATTTAAAATCCCCCCTGCCCCCCTTTTTCAAAGGGGGGTGATGAAGTCCCCCTTTGAAAAAGGGGGATGTAGGGGGATTTGGATTTTCACAGTAGAGTGTACCATCGCCTGGGTGCGGTCGTTGTCCGGTTGATGTTAGGAATGTGAAATCATGACGGAAGTTGCTGAAAAACTGCCTTTCCATACCATGGCTCCGGAGCAGGTGCTGGAAGCCCTGGGGACCGGACCGGCGGGGTTGGACCGGGACGCGGCCCAAGCACGCCTGGAACGCTACGGCCCCAACGAACTGGCGGCGGGCAAAAAAATTTCGGCCTGGTCCATCCTGCTGCGGCAGTTTGCCAACCTTCTGATCGTCATCTTGCTGGCGGCCACGGTGATCTCCTTTTTCTTGGGGGAAAGCCTGGACGCCTACGTTATTCTGGCCATTGTGCTGGCCTGCGTGGGGCTGGGTTTTTTTCAGGAGTACCGGGCCGAACAGGCCGCCGCGGCCTTGCAGAAGCTGGCGGCGCCGGTGGCCACCGTAGTCCGGGACGGTAAAGAGCAGTCCATCCCCGCCCGGGAAGTGGTGCCGGGTGACGTGCTGGTGTTGCACACCGGCGACCGGGTAGCCGCGGATGGACGCTTGCTGGAAGAGATCAATCTGAAGGCGGACGAGGCCCTCCTCACCGGGGAGTCCACCGCCTCGGGCAAGAATCTGGCGCCGGTGGCCGACCCGGATAAGGCCGTGGCCGACCGGAAGTGCATGGTGTTCGGGGGCACGGTGATCACCTACGGCCGGGGCCGGGCCGTGGTCACCGCCACCGGCATGGACACGGAGTTCGGCAAGATTGCCCGGATGTTGGCCGACGTGACCGAGGATCAAACCCCCCTGGAAGCCCGCATGGCCTCTATTGGCCGGGTCTTGTCCATTATCTGCCTGACGGTGGCCTTGGGCGCCTCTCTTCTGGGAGTATTGCGGGGCCATTCCTGGCTGGAGATGCTGATCTGGGGGATCAGCCTGGCCGTGGCCGCGGTGCCGGAATCCCTGCCCGCCGTGGTCACCGGGGCCCTGGCCATCGGCACTACCCGCATGGCCCGAAAAAACGCCATTGTCAAGCGCCTGCCGGCGGTGGAGACCATGGGCTGCACCACGGTGATTTGCACCGACAAGACCGGCACCCTGACCAAGAATGAAATGACGGTCCGGCGCCTCTTCCTGGATGGAGAGCTGGTGGACGTGAGCGGCACGGGGTATGAGCCCTCGGGGTCGTTCGAAATCGGCGGCGCCGTCGTCAGCCCCGGGGACCACCCGGTGCTGGCCGAGATCGCCCGTATTGCCCTGTTGTGCAATGACGCCGCCCTGATCGAGGCCGACGGCAACTGGACGGTGCGGGGCGACCCCACCGAGGGGGCCCTCCTGGTGTTGGGACGCAAGGCGGGGTTGGACCCCGAGGGGCTCGGTCGGGAATTTCCCCGGGTGGCGGAGATCCCCTTTTCCTCGGACGTCAAGCGCATGAGCACCTTCCAACAGGGGCCGGATGGGGTGTTGATGTACGTCAAGGGGGCGCCGGAACGCCTGTTGCCCCGGGCGGCGATGATGCTGACCGCCGGCGGTGAGCGCCGCATGAGCGGAGAAGACCGCGAGGCCGTCCAGGACCAGGCGACCGCCATGGCCCACGAGGCCCTCAGGGTTCTGGGCCTGGCCTACCGGCGTCTGCCGGCCGTCCCCGATCTGGAGTCGGATGCGGCTGACCCGGAATTGGTCTGGGTGGGGCTGGTGGGTATGCTCGATCCGCCCCGGCCGGAGGCTCGCCAGGCGGTTGATCAGTGCCGCCAGGCCGGCATCCGGGTCATCATGGTCACCGGCGACCACCCGGTCACCGCCTCCGCCGTTGCCCGGGAGGTGGGCCTGATTCCTCCGGGAACGAAATCCCACACGGTCATAACGGGTCCTGAGCTCAACCAACTGAGTGATCCGGAGCTCAAAGAGGCGCTGCGGGAGGTCCGGGTGTTCGCCCGGGTGGCCCCGGAACATAAGCTCCGCCTGGTGGATATCCTCAAGGAGCAGGGCGAGGTGGTGGCCATGACCGGGGACGGGGTCAACGACGCCCCGGCCCTGAAGCGGGCGGATATCGGCGTCGCCATGGGGATCACCGGCACCGAAGTCACCAAAGAGACCGCGGCCATGATCCTGGCGGACGACAACTTCGCCACCCTGGTGGCCGCGGTGGAGGAAGGCCGGGCCATCTTCGACAACATCAAAAAGTATCTCGTTTTCCTGCTGAGCTGCAACCTGGCGGAGATCCTGGTGCTCACCGGGGCGTTTTTCCTGGGCCTGCCCCTGCCCCTCATCGCCCTGCAGATCCTCTGGGTCAATCTCACCACCGACGGGCTGCCGGCCCTGGCCCTGGGGGTGGACCCCAAGGCCCCGGACATCATGTCCCGGCCGCCGCGGCCCCAGGCGGAGGGGGTGTTCAGCCCCACCGTCACCGCCCTGCTGGCGACCATCGCCCTCTACCTCACGGCCATTCTCATTCCGCTGTTCGGCTACTATTATTACTGGAACCCCTGGGGGTTGAGCGACCCGGAGATGGTCTTGACCGAGGCCCGGACCATGGTGTTCATCACCCTGGTGCTGATGCAACTGGTGAACGCCTTCAACAGCCGCTCCGACTATCTGTCGCTGTTTACGGTCGGGGTCTTCGCCAACCGCTTCCTGGTCCTGTCCGTGCTGGTCTCCCTGGCCATGATGGTAGCGGTAATCGAATGGGACCCGTTGTCGCACCTCTTCCACACCACGCCGCTGCGGTGGCAGGACTGGCTGGTGGCGGCCGGCCTCAGTCTCAGCCTGGTCCCCGTGGTGGAGCTGACCAAGTGGATTGTCCGCCGGCGGGGCCGGTCCCGGCGGCATAAGCCCAAGCTCCCGGGCTGCTCCCAAGCCTGATAAACCCCGTAGGGGCGGACCCATGTGTCCGCCCTCTTCTCTGCGCGCAGCCTGGTTTTAAACCCGCCCCTACGCCTGGACTGGCACGATAAATTTCCCGTTTTCCCGCTGCACTTCCCCTCGTCGGGGGTTGCTGCCCCGCGCCGCCAGCCCTCGAATAATGCGACCTTAATAGAAATTTAACGGCCCCGCCCCATATCTTAACCGCGATTTAATTTTCCCCATGCTATTTCTCTAACCATCGATGTCCACTGCTCGGGAAGCATGGACAACGCCGAGATTCAAGGCGGCAGGCGTGGGCCTGAACCGGTTCGGCTCCCCAACGCAGGCATTTGGCGCCTGGCTGGTTGGCAAGCATCTCTGGAAAAATCCTTATGAAAGCTCACTTGATCGGAGGTTTCCATGTCAGAAACTAAAAAAGTTAAAGAGTTGATGATCCCCCTGGAAGATTATCCTCACATCCCCTACTGGTTCACCCTCCGCCAGGCCATGGCCATTGTGCGGGAGGCGTCCATAAAATTTGAAGGCTCCTTCGAGCCCCGGGCGGTCCTGGTCTTCGATGAAAAATACCAGCTCATGGGCATGTTGACCCTGCGGGATATCATCCGGGGCCTGGAACCCCGGTTCATGCATGAGACCGCTCTGGTCAAAGCCGACCCCAATCTCACCGTGTTGATGGGCGATCTGTTCGGCCCTGGAATGCGGGAGGCCTCGCAAAAGCCGGTGAGTGAAGTTATGAGTCCCATCAAGGTCACCATTGCCGGCAGCGACCCCATTGCCAAGGCCGTCTTCCTGATGATCCAGGAAAACGTCGGAATGATGCCGGTGATTCAAGACAGCAAGGTGGCCGGGATGATCAGACTCAGCGATCTGTTTATTGAAATCACGAAACTGGTGCTGGGCGAGTGAGCTGCGCCCCTGCCCCCGATAGATAAAAGGAGTTAGTTGTCATGGCCGAAGATATTAAGAGAATGCCCGTAGGCGCCGGCCTGCCGGAGATGCCGGAAGAAATCAAACTTGCACCCAAAAAGATCGTCATCGACTTTAAACGCATAGTATTTATCCTCTTGGGGCTTGGAGTCTTTTTCTTGTTCTATATCATTCCCGGTCTGCCGGATGCGGTTGATCCCGGGGGGAAAGTCTTTCAGCTGCCCTGGGCCGGCAAGATGGCCATCGGCCTCTTTCTCATGGCCGGCATCTGGTGGGTCTTTGAGGTCATGCCCATCGGCGTCACCGCCATCGCCATCGGCCTGTTCCAGGTGCTCTTTTTTATCCGCACTCCCAAGCAAGCCCTGGGCGACTTCCTGGACCCCTCCGTCTGGTTTATCTTCGGGTCCGTGATCGTCGGTACCGCCTTCTCGGCCTCGGGCCTCACCAAGCGCATGGCCTACAAGATGCTCACCATCGTGGGGGAAAAAACCAATCTGATTCTGCTGGGGACCTTCCTGGTGGTGGCCGCCATGACCCTGATCATGGCCCACACTGCGGTGGCCGCGGCCATCTTCCCGCTCTTGCTGGCCATCAATGCCCTGTATAGTGAATCCGACCAGCCCACCCGGTTCGGCAAGGGCCTGTTCATCGGCATGGCCTGGGCCGCCGGCGCCGGTTCCATCATCACCTTCCTGGGCGCGGCCCGGGGCGTGGCTGCGGCCGGCATGTTCAAGGAGTTCACCGGCAAAGACATCGGCTTCTTCGAACTTATCTATTATATGCTGCCCGTGGGCCTCATCATGGTCCTTGCCATCTGGCTCATCATCATCACCTTTTTCAAACCGGAGCGGGCCGTCATCGCCGGGCTGCGGGAAAAGGCCAGGAATCTGACCAAAGAATTGGGCCCCATGAACCACAAGGAGAAAGTCGTCCTGGGCACGGTGGTCCTCATTGTGGCATTGTTCATGTTCAAGGCGTTTCTGCCGGTGCAGGCCTTCACCGACATGGACCGGGCCGGCATCATGCTGGTGGGCACGTTGCTCTTCTTCCTCACCCGCACCCTCACCGTGGAGGACCTGGAGACCGTTCCCTGGAATATCATCCTGCTCTTCGGCGGGGCTATGTCCATCGGCTTTTGCCTCTGGCAGACCAAGGCGGCGGAATGGCTGGCGGTACACTGGCTGTCCTTCTTCCTCAACGCCCCCTGGCTGGTGTTCGTCCTGGGCATTGCCTTCTTCGTCCTGATCATGACCAACTTCATCATGAACGTGGCGGCCATTGCCATCTCGCTGCCGGTCTCCCTGGTCATCGCCCAGTATCTAGGCGTGGCGCCCCACGTCATCCTGTTCGCCTCCCTGGTCACCGCCGGTATGCCCTTCAACCTGCTCATCGGCGCGGCGCCCAATGCCATCGCCTACGAGAGCAAACAGTTTACCACCGGGGAATTCTTCGGCTACGGCTGGATACCCAGCGTGGTGCTCATGGCGGTGCTGGCGCTCTTTGTTTATATTGTCTGGCCTATGATGGGCATGCCGGTATTGGCGCCTAAGTGATGAATGATCGTTCTCGTTCCCAAGTTCAACTTGGGAACGAGAACGGGAATGTGAAAACCACACGAGAATCAAAGGGGATTAACAATGCGCCAACGGATGGTTTTCTGCCTGAATATCCTGATCTTCCTGCTAATCGCCGGATTGCTGGCAGCCTCGGCGGTCTTGGCCGCCCCGGCCCCTGCCGGCGACCACCTGGCGATTTCCGGGATGGTCACCAACCCCATGGGCAAGGGGATCAAAGAAGTGGAAGTCGAGGTGCTGGTGAACGGCCGGCACGTCAAGCCCACGGCCAAGGAGGCAGAAGTTATTACCGGCAAGCCCGGCGGTTTCGTGGCGGATTTTATTCTCCCTCCGGGGACGCTTCCGGCCGCCAAGGTGGAGGTCAAGGCCGCCAAGCCCTCCTGGAAGTCCATCCCGGCTACCCCGGTGAAGGTGGTGGAGGCCGGGGCCGACGCCCAGGGCAATAAGCTCTTCCAGGCGGTCCAGAACCTCACCTTAAACCGCACCACGACCGCGGGCTTCTGGATCGCCAGCCTCATCCTGCTCCTGGTCTACGTGGTCATCTCGCTGGAGTTGATGCACCGCACCCTGGTGTCCTTTCTGGGTGCGGCCCTGATCATCTTCATCACCTATACCCTGGGGCACTGGGACAGGTCGTTTTACATCATCTCTTTTGACGACGCCATCGGGGCCATCGACCTCAACGTCATCTTCCTGCTCATGGGCATGATGATCTTCGTGGGGGTGATGAAAAAGACCGGGATGTTTCAATTCCTGGCCTATAAAGCCTATGCCCTGGCCAAGGGCAATGTCTTCGTACTGGCGTTCATCCTCCAGGTTATCACCGCGGTGGTTTCGGCCTTCCTGGACAATGTCACCACCATGCTGCTGATGATCCCGGTGACCATTGAGATCGCCGTTACCCTAAAGATCAACCCCCTGGCCCTCCTGATCCCCGAGGTCTTTGCCTCCAACGTCGGAGGCACCGCCACCTTGATCGGCGACCCGCCCAACATCCTCATCGGCTCCTACGCGGGCCTGAGCTTCGGCCAGTTTGTCACGAACCTGGCCCTGGTCTGCACCGTGTGTCTCATAGTCACCTCGTTTTTCTTCCTCTGGTGGCAAAAGAAAGACTACCGCGGGGCGGAAGTAAAGGATGTAGCCCGCACCATCGCTTATTTGAAAACAGAATACCAAATTACCAATAAGAAACTGATGATTCAGAGCTTGCTGATGCTGGGCTTCACCATTCTGCTCTTTGCCCTCCACGGACTCTTCCACATGCCGGTGTCGGTGGCCGCCCTGGTGGGCTCCCTGGTGCTGCTGGCCATCTCCGGGGAGGACATCGTGGAGATGCTGGAACATGAAGTGGAGTGGCCCACCCTGGTTTTCTTCATCGGCCTGTTCATGGTCATCGCCGGCGCCGAAGAAACCGGCTTGATCCAGATGATCGCCAACTGGGTGAAAGATCTCTCCGGCGGCAACCTCACCACGGCCATCATCCTCGTCCTGTGGGTGAGCGCCATCGCCTCGGCCTTCATCGACAACATCCCCTTCACCGCCACCATGCTGCCCATCGTCGCCTTCCTGAACCAGACCATTCCCGGGGCGGAGTCCGGCGTGCTCTGGTGGTCTTTGGCACTGGGGGCGTGTCTGGGGGGGAACGGCACCATGATCGGGGCTTCGGCCAACGTGGTCACCGTGGGGCTGTCGGAAAAGGCGGGCTACCACATCTCCTTCATGGCTTACATGAAGGCCTGCTGGTGGCCCATGATGATCACGGTCACCATTGCCATGGTCTATCTGTTGATCGCTTATTGATCCGGCGCCGCGTTGCGTCCCAACAATAATCTCAAAGTGGTGGGCCGGGTTCGAATCCGCCCCTACTGCGTTCTGCTGATAACCGACGCATCTTGGTGCGTAGGACACAACATACCTGGGAAGCGTAGGTGGAGAAATTTTTTGGGACCTTCTTGCATTACTTGGTTTATAATCCTTAACATGGCAACTGAAATGCGACCGAGGTGGTAACGGTGGAACAACTTTTAAGGCCCACGCCAGAAAGGCTCCTGGTGTGCGTAGGGCCTAACCCCTCTTCAGCTGACGTGATCCGGGCCACCAAGAGAATGGCCACCCGTCTGAATGCCGAGTGGTTTGCGGTTTATGTCAAGACCCCCAGGATGGTGCAATTACCGGAAGCCGACCAAAACCGGGCCGTTCAGAATCTTCAGCTTGCCGAGAACTTAGGCGCGCAGACTTTTACCTTGTTCAGCCGTAACATGGGCGAAAAGATTGGCAATTTTGCCCGCCGACGGAAAATCACCCAGATTATCGCCGGCAAGCCCAGGCACCACCGCTGGCAAGATATTTTCTTTGGGAGTGACGTGGATGAACTGGTGCGGATGAGCGGCGAGATCGACGTCTATTTCATCACCGGGGAGGCAGGAAAATCAGAGGGGTTACCCGTTCGGTTGAAACCCAGGGGCATTCGTTTTCATGACTACGGCATGGGCCTCTTGTATTCTATCCTGGCAACCGGCCTTTCCTTTTTGGTACACCCTTACCTCGAACTGAATAACCTGATCATGGTTTACCTGGTGGGGGTGATGGTTACGGCCATTCATTGGGGTCGGGGGCCGGCTATCCTTAATTCCGTCCTCAGCGTTCTGGCCTTTTATTTCGTTTTTGTTCCGGTCCGATATTCCTTCACCTTGGTAGAAACTCAATTCCTTTTTACCTTCGCGATGATGTTACTGGTGGCGTTAGTGATCAGTCATCTGACCATCATGATTCGGCGGCAAGCCGAGGCCGCCCGTTTACAAGAGCGCCAGACTGCCGCCATGCACGCCCTCAGCCGGGAACTCGCCACCACCAGGGGCGTTGAGAATATTTTACAGGTAGCGGTGAAACAGCTCCAGGAGATTTTTGAGTCCCAGGTGGTGGCGCTACTGCCGGAGGAGAACGGCAAGTTACACTCGGTTGCCGATGATCTTGCTGAGGTCTTTCAAAAGGATTTGCCAAAAGAACTGAGCGTGGCCCAATGGGCCTTTCGCACCGGGCAAATGGCGGGATGGGGGACCCAAACCTCACCCGACTCCCCATTTCTCTATGTGCCGTTACAAGCGACCAAGGCCGTTATAGGAGTTTTGGCCCTGCGGCTCAAAGATCCCGAATCCGAACTTTGGTTGTTGCCGGAGCAATTGCGCCTGGGCCTCCTGGAATCCCTGGCCAAACAAGTCGCTCTGGCTTTGGAAGTGGAGCGCCTGGAAAAGACTGCGTTAGATGCAAATATAGCCGCAGAAACCTGATCTCCCGGCCCCGCTTGACCCATGCCTAAGAACCGGTTATGCTTCCCAATAACGGCTCGATCCCGGGGCCGCCGCCCGACCATCAAGCCCGAATATTCCAGAGTCAGCCGCAGCCGGGAAAGACTGGAGGCTTTTGCCAACCGATGGATAACCAGCCGTCTGCCGATGCCGCAAGACGGCCGTCCCCCCGGCCGGATGGGCAGCCCCGGGCTGCCGGCGGCCGCTTGCTCGTCTGCATCGATTCCAGTTCTGCCGCCGGGCAACTGGTGCGGTCCGCGTCCCGCTTGGCCGAAGCGGCGCGGGTCGAGTGGTTTGCGGTCTACGTCGAAACCCCTGACGATCACCCCACCTTCGAAGACCAGGAGCAGATTGCCAAAACCATGCGGCTGGCGGCCCAGTTGGGCGGTCAGACGGTCATGCTCTCCGGTTTCAGCCTCCGGGATACCATCCTTGATTTTGTCCGGGAACAAGGCGTTTCTAAAATCGTCCTGGCCCAAATTCACCAGCCTGGTTGGCGCCGGATGCTCTCCTTCACCCTGGCCGACCAGCTGCGCCGGCGCGCCAATGATCTCGACTTCTATCTGATTGCGGCTGGCGACCAGGAACCCCAACCCCGGAGCGCTCCCCGGCGGGACGTGTGGCTCCTGGTGCGGGACTACGGTTTGGCCGCCACCGGAGTGGGTCTGTGCACCGGTCTGGCCCTCGCCTTATTTCCTTACCTGGCCCTCACCAACCTGGTGATGATCTATTTGCTCACCGTGGTGATCATTGCCGCGCTGCTGGACCAGGGGCCGTCCATCTTTGCCGCACTGGTGGGCGTGACCGTCTTCGCCTACTGTTTTGTGCCCGACTACTACTCGTTTTCCTTGGCCAATACGGAATATGCCATCACCCTGGCGGTGATGCTCATCGTCAGCATCCTGATCAGTAGGCTCACCTCGCGTATCCGCTACCAGGCCAGGGCGGCCAGCCAGCAGGAGCGCCAAACCGCGGCCCTCTACGATATGAGCCGCAACCTCACCACCAAACTGAGCCTGGCGGATCTGTTGCCCGAGGCCATTGAGCAGATATCCCGGACGTTTGACAGTCAGGTGGCCATTCTCATGCCCGATGGGGCCGGAAAGTTGCACCTCAGCGCCGGCGAGGCCTTCCCCGACGATTACGGCAGTGAGATGCTGGTGGCCAATTGGGTTTACCGCTATGGACACTTCGCCGGTTTGGGGACCAAGACGCTTCCCAAGGCCAGGGGTTTTTATCTGCCGTTGCGCGCCTCCCAAGAGCTGATCGGCGTTTTGAGGCTGGAGCCCACCCGACCCCATAAGATGATTGCTCTGAAGTCGCTGCGCTTCTTGGAGGCGCTGGGGTCTCAGGTGGCCCTGGCCATTGAGCGGGAGCATCTGCATCAGCAGACCCACCAGACCCAGCTGCAGATTGAAGCTGAGCGCTTACGCAACGCCCTGCTCAGTTCCGTGTCCCATGATCTCAGGACCCCGCTGACCGTCATCGCCGGTTCGGCCAGCAGTTTGCTGGAGGGGGAAACCAGCCTGGACGCCACGACCAAAGCTGAACTGACCCAAACGATTTATGACGAAGCCAACCGCCTGGACCGCCTGGTACACAATCTCCTGGAGATGAGCCGGCTGCAATCCGGCCAGACCAAGCTCAATTTCGAGTGGCATGTCCTGGAAGAAGTGGTGGGATGCGCCCTGGCGCAGTTGGAGGCCCAGCTGCAGAACCACCCGGTGGTCATTCATCTGCCCGCCGACCTCCCCATGGTGCGCATCGACGCCCTGCTCATGGAGCGGGTCTTCATCAACCTGCTGGAAAATGCCATCAAATATACCCCGGAGCAGACGCCGGTTACGATTTCGGGGTGGATCACCCAACAAAAACTCCTGTTGGAGGTGGCGGACCGGGGCCCGGGCCTGGTCCCGGGAGATGAGGAACTCGTGTTTGAGAAATTCTACCAGGCCGGATCAGGCAGCGCCCGGGGGGTCGGGTTGGGTCTAACTATCTGCCGCAGCATTATTGAGGCCCATAAGGGGCACATCTGGGCTGCCAATCGGACCGGCGGCGGCGCCACCTTCAGGTTTACCCTGCCCCTGGAGGAAGGGGCGCCTTTACTGGACAAAACGCTGCCCGAGATGTAGAGAGGCCATCTGGATGAATCCGCGCGTCCTGTTAATTGAAGATGATCCCCGCATCCGCCGGTTCTTGAGGGCCTCGCTGCCTACCCAGGGCTATGAGTTGCTGGAGGCCGGAACCGGGCATGAGGGGCTGTCGCTGGCGGCCTCCCAGGTTCCGGATATTATCCTGCTGGACCTGGGGCTGCCGGACATGGAAGGTATCGAGGTTATCCGCCGCCTGCGGGAGTGGTCGCATACCCCCATCATTATTCTGTCGGCC
Organism: Deltaproteobacteria bacterium; assembly: GCA_030655955.1. Lineage (GTDB taxonomy): Bacteria > Desulfobacterota > Desulfobaccia > Desulfobaccales > 0-14-0-80-60-11 > 0-14-0-80-60-11. The sequence continues at coordinate 2,023 of JAUSOZ010000150.1, read as the reverse complement.
CGGGGCCAGGAGCGGGACAAGGTGGTTAACCTGGACGCCGGCGCCGACGATTATCTGACTAAACCCTTCGGGGTGGGAGAATTGCTGGCCCGGATCCGGGCGGCGCTGCGCCGCACCGGCGCCGGGGAGGAAGACAAAACCGCCGATATCTTCACCCTGGAGAAACTGCGGGTGGATTTTGACCGCCGCCAGGTATTCCGGGAAGAAGAGGAAATCCACCTTACCCCCATCGAATACAAACTTCTGTCAGTGCTTATTAAGCACCAAGGCAAAGTGGTCACCCACCGCCAGTTGCTCAAAGAGGTCTGGGGGCCATCCTCCGTGGAGCAGCATCCTTACCTGCGCATCTTTATTCTCAATCTGCGGCGCAAACTGGAAGACAACCCCACCCGGCCTCACTACCTGATCACCGAACCGGGCGTGGGTTATCGGTTGCGGGGTGAATGACTAATACCAAACTGTCATCATACAGGTAATTATCTTCTGTAGTGGCGAACCCAGGTGTTCGCACTCAGGATGGGCGTACACGCGGGTAAGTTCGCTCTTCAAGAAATGCGTATTAGCGCATGTCTAAGCCAGAGCCGGCGAGAAATATGCAAAGAATAAGTCTACGCAGCAGAGGCTGGAGCTCACAAAGCGTCATGCTGACTGAAATTATTACAAGATTACTGATATTTTTTGCCGTTGTGTTTAATCCAACCAGCAGTATGGCGTCCTTCTGGGTCATGGTGGGTCCAGTGAATGGTTCCACCTTTTGAGTTCCACTCATATACGCCATAGAAAAATACGTTGTCACCTTTTCTCAGAGAAATTATCCTGGGGGCTAAGTCAATATTATGTGCGATTAGTAGAGTTTGCAGCGAATTTAACCTAACTATAAATCGTTGATGTCTGCTGCCATAAAGATCATCAGGCAATAATTTTATTACAACACCTTGCCCCTCAACCTGTAATTTATTGCGTCTATTTTTAAATGCACTTCCAATAATATCATCGCTGTTATGGACCGTCTCGACAATATTGTATATTGAAACACTCTTATTCTGAACGAATCCAAAATATGAAGCAGCTAAAACAATAGCGCTTATGAGTATTAACTTTTTCATTTCATGCCATGTAACGTTATAAATTGAATAGACGCGGGTTTTTCGCTCAACTCTCTTGGATGGGCAAACCATTGGGATAATCGGGGTCGAGGTATATAACCGGTAATGAGAGAATAATTATCTTCAAACAGCATAAGTTTCGTCGGTTACGTGCTCTATTTTTGTAAGGAGGGGGGAGTTTCTGTATTTTATAAAAATAGCACTTTTATTAAGAGTCTGTTTAAAAGTATGGAAACTTAATCCCACAGGCGGGTAAAGAACCAGGAGTAACGGATAGTAAAGGTGGGTCCGAGTATGTATCTGCAGAGGGCGGACGCATGCGTACGTTCCAACCATGATTATATTTTTCCAGGAGGGGGTTTGGGGGAACCTCGCTTTTTCTAAAAAAGCGGGGTTCCCCCAAATTCTTTGCTTCGCTTCCCTACACCTCCGCCAGGCGGCGGGCCAGGGCTTCGGCGTCGGCGAAGAGGGTCTGGACCGCGGGGTCTCTTAAGCCCGCGCCCCGGGCGATGCGCTCGGCTTGTTGCCGGGTGATGAGGTCCGAGGGGCTGTGGGTGTCGGTGTTGACGATGAGGGAGGCGCCCACTTCCAGGGCCATCCGGGCCACGTGGCCGTTGGCCAGGCAGTGGCCTTTACGGGCCGAGAGTTCCAGAAAGACGCCCCGCTCCCGGGCCCGGGAAGCTTCCTCCAGGGTGATGAGGCCGGGGTGGGCCAGGATGTCGACGTCGGCCTCGATGGCGGCCCGGTTGGTGCCCGGGGCCACCGGCTCCGCCAGGCTCTCGCCGTGGACCACGATGAGCGGCACCCCCAGGGCCCGGGCCTGGGCGCTCAGGGGCGCGATGAGGGCCGGGCGCAGGTGGGTGAACTCGAGGCACGGGATGAGCACCGGGTAGTCGACACGGTTGAGGCTCAAGGCC
>JAUSOZ010000146.1 GCA_030655955.1 Deltaproteobacteria bacterium | reverse complement strand
TGCCTTGTTCTTGGGATTGACATCGGCCCCTTTATCGAGGAGCGTCTGTACGACCTCACGGTGGCCTTTTTGGGAGGCAAACATTAATGCGGTCCATCCATCATTGTCTTTGGTATTGATCGCGGCCCCCGTTGCAAGCAGTGCCTGCATAATCTCCCGGTGGCCCTCTTGGGAGGCAGCCATCAACGCGGTTGCGCCGTTCTTGTCCTTGCTATTGACCTCGGCACCATTATCGAGCAGAGCCTGCACGACCTCTTGGTGGCCCTTCTCGGAGGCAAACATCAACGCGGTTACGCCGATATTCGCCTTGGCATTGACCTCGGCACCCTTGGCGAGCAGCGTTTGGACAATATCCCGGTGGCCCTTCATTGAGGCAATCATCAACGCGGTCCACCCGTCGTTCTTCTTGGCATTTACCATAGCCCTCTTTGCAATCAGCGCCTGCACAATCTCCCGGTGGCCCTCTTGGGAGGCAGCCATCAACGCGGTTGCGCCGTTCTCGTCCTTGTTATTAACCTCGGCACCCTTATCGAGCAGCGCCTCCACGACATCTTGGTGGCCCTTCAGGGAGGCAATCATCAACGCGGTTACGCCGATATTCGCTTTGGCATTGACCTTAGCACCCTTGGCGAGGAGACGCTCGACCTCAGGCAGATCGCCACGCATTGCAGCTTCGATCAAAGCTTCATTAACTCCAGCAATGGCGATGGTCGCCCACAGAGCTACGGCCGCAATCAATGATGTCTTTATTCCCGCCTTACAGATTGCCAGCCGGTTCGTCTTGGAAATCATTTCTTTCTCCTGTGGCAAGCATGCTATCACAAACTTCGCCGAAAAACTATTTTATTGAATTTTTTCCCGAGATTATGCGGCAACTTTGGCCACAGTAGTCAAAAAATAGTTTTGGGGACCTCTCTCCCCGAGCTTAACCCCGAGAAGTTTCCTAATTTTGTAGTCTAATTGTCAAACTACAGCTCGCCGTAGGGCGGGAAAGTGAAACGCATCCCGCCTTCGGCAAGTGCGATGGTAATTGTTGCCGCTAAATATATTCGCACCTTTATTCCTGGCGGCATTTTCTTTTTCACGGTCACGCGGCTGGAACGCCGCCGGGAGATGGAATAATGCTAAAGGCGGGATGCGCTCCGCTTTCCCGCCCTACGGGCTACGGGCTCACCTGGGTGGAGGCCTGGGGGGTGCGGCCCAACCCGGTGCTGGCTAAGGCCCGGGAGATTATTTCCTTGACACGAGCCTGACCCAAGTGATATAGAATAAGGTTCGATATGGATAAAACTATAAGCTACTATTAAGGAGAAATACCATGAGAATATCTGATAATGTTACCTCGGAGGAAGTTCAGCTACTGGCGGAAGTTCAGTCACTGGCAGACTGTATTGGGATGCCCTCAATTCAGGACTTGATAGCAATTCAAGCTGAATTGGCTGCTATTAAAAAATTGCTTCTGCATCCTCCCACGAAACAGTTAGTACTAGAAACTGGTGATGTATGTGTCCTTGACACGGACAGGCTCAAAGTGGCGCAGGAAGTATTAGAAGAGGTCTATGGATGGTGTGACGAGACTGCAATCACCTACAAAAAGTTAGTGCAGCAGAAAATACAACTTAAAGGATAGTTCCGGTGCACAAAGAAAGAATAGGAAATATAGGCTCAAGGAGATAAATCCTTCCTAAGAGTTGCATAATTGCAGAGTAAAATAAACTCGCAATAAAATTAACCTAATTCCATCCAACCCGGTCAGAAATGGCCGGGTTTTTTCCCCTCTGGTTCCCAAGCTCCCGCTTGGGAACCAGATTTTTTTACAAAGCTCTGCTTTGTGCAAAAGCCGATGGTATAATTAATCTGTTTTTGCCAAGCGGAGCTTGGCGTCAAATAGGCGTTCCCAAGCAGGAACTTGGGAACGCAAAGTCACGAAAGGAGCGCCTATGGACAACTTCACTTTTCATAATCCCACCCGGATTATCTTCGGGAAGGATGCCGTCGGGCAGATCGGCGGGGTGATTAAAGAGGCGGGTTTAAGTCGCGTGCTGCTGGTGGCCGGCGGCGGTTCTATCCGGAAAAACGGGGTCTATGACACCGTGGCCCGGTCGTTGAAGGAGGCCGGGCTCACCTCAGTGGAGGCCTGGGGGGTGCGGCCCAACCCGGTGCTGGCCAAGGCCCGGGAGATCATCGCGCAGGCCCAGAAGGAAAAGGTGGACGCGGTCTTGGCGGTGGGCGGCGGCAGTGTCATCGACACCGCCAAATCCGTGGCCGCGGGGGTTTTCCTACCAGACCTCTGGGCCGCGTTCGAGCGCCAGGTAGAGGTTACCCGCGCCTTGCCCATCTTTGTGGTCCTCACCATGAGCGGCACCGGCAGCGAAATGGACCCCCTGGCGGTGCTGACCCATGAAGAGGATGTCAAGAAGTGGGTGCTCCGGAGCCCGGCCCTGTTCCCGGTGGCCTCCATCATCGACCCCACGGTGCAGCAGAGCCTGCCCTGGCACCAGACGGTGAACGGGGCCATCGACGCCATGACCCACGTGATGGAATTCTATTTCCTGGGCACCTGGGAAGAGACCACCCTGGCCCTGGATGAGTCGTTGATGCGCACCATCATCAAAATGACCCACCTCCTGCAACAAAACCCTTTGGGCTATGAGCCCCGGGCGAATCTGGCCTGGGCGGCCTCCCTGGCCTTAAACGGCCTCACCGGGGTGGGGCTCAGGGAGGGGGATTTTGCCACCCACCGCCTGGAAACGGCCATGAGCGCGGTCTTTCCCGAGATCGCCCACGGGGCCGGGTTGGGGGTGCTCTTCCCCGCCTGGATTCTGTATATGAAGGATTATAACCCCGCCACCTTCGCCCGCTGGGCCCGGGAGGTCTGGGAGGCCGGGAGCGTGGAGGAAGGGGTGGCGAAGATGCTCCGGACCTTCCAGGGCTGGGACGCCCCGGTCACCCTGGAGGAATTGGGGGTGAGCGAGGCGGACATTCCCGCCATCGTCGCCGCGGCCCAGAAGGTGGGGGTGCTGGGCCGGCTTAAAGAGTTGACTGCGGAAGACCTTGCGGCCATCCTGCGGTTGGCGTTATAGGGCAGGATTGAGGCTACCGTAGGGCGGGAAAGTGAAACGCATCCCGCCTCCGGCAAGTGCGACGGCAATTTTTGCCGTTCAATATATTCGCACCTTCATTCCTGGCGGCATTTTCTTGTTCACGGGCACGCTGCTGGAACGCCGCCGGGAGAGGGAATAAGCCTAAAGGCGGGATGCGCTACGCTTTCCCGCTACGGGTTCTATGGGCTCTCGACCATGCCGGGCTAACCGTAGGGGCGCACCTGTGTGTGCGCCCTCAGGGGGGGGACACGCAGGTCCCCCCCTACGAAAATTGGCCATTGGTGGCTAATCGGTCTAAGAGCCCGCCAGCCTCTGATTGCGGCTCCCGAAAAAATAAGGGCAGGAGTTGGTAACCCCTGCCCGGCTATCATACCGAAGCGCTCGGCGCCGATTGCTTTTAGTTAAAGGTCCCCCAGACCACCTTCTTGGGCTGGGCCGACTGCCCCAGGATGGCCAGGGCGTGTTTCAGGATACCGGCGGCGTCCAGTTCGTATTTCTTCCGGAGGATATCCTGGGTGCCGTGTTCCACGAAGATGTCGGGGATGCCCAGGCGCTTGACGGTGACCCCGAAAAGGTCGTGATCGGCCAGGAGTTCCAGGACGGCGCTGCCGAAGCCGCCGGCCAGGACGTTTTCTTCCACCGTCAGGATGCGGCCGTGTTGGGCCGCCAGGCTCAGGATCAGGGGCTCATCCAGGGGTTTGACAAAGCGGACGTTGACTACGGTGGCGTTGAACCCCTGCTTTTCCAGTTCCTTGGCCGCCTCCATGGAGGGGTAGACGGAGGCGCCCAGGGCCAGGATGAGCAGGTCCTGCCCCTCGCGCAGCACCTCGGCCTTGCCGATGGGCACCTTGCTCAGGGTAGAGGAAAAGGCCACGCCCTGGCCCCGGCCCCGGGGGTACCGGAGGGCGACAGGACCCGGGTGCTCCACCGCGGTGAAGAGCATGTCCCGCAATTCATTTTCGTCCTTGGGGGCCATCAGAACCAGATTGGGCAGGTGGCGCAGATAGGACAGGTCGAAGAGCCCCTGGTGGGTCTCGCCGTCTTCGCCCACGATGCCGGACCGGTCCAGGGCAAAGACCACCGGCAGTTTCTGGAGACAGATATCGTGGAGCACCTGGTCATAGGCCCGCTGCAGAAAAGTGGAGTAGATGACGGCAACGGGACGCATGCCTTCCACGGCCAGGCCCCCGGCGAAGGTCACGGCGTGCTGTTCACAGATGCCCACGTCAAAGAAGCGGGTGGGGAACTCCTGGCGGAAATCCACCAGCCCGGTGCCGTCGGGCATGGCCGCGGTGATGGCCACAATCTTGGGGTCCTGCCGGGCCAGGCGCACCAAAGTTTCGCCAAAGACCTGGGTGTAGCTCGGGACCTCACTGACGCTCTTCTTGGGCTCACCGGTATCGGGATCAAATTTGCCCAGGCCGTGAAAGCCGGTGGGGTCGGTCTCGGCAGGTTCGTAGCCCTTGCCCTTGGTGGTGAGTACGTGAACCAGGATCGGTCCTTTCAAGTTCTTGACATTGTTGAAGGTCTCGATCAGGTGATCCAGGCGGTGCCCGTTCACCGGTCCCAGGTAGGTGAATTTGAGGGCCTCAAAGAGCATGCCCGGGGTGAAAAAGGCCTTAAAGGACTCTTCGCTCCGCTTGGCCCAGGTCAGCAGATCCTCGCCGATGGCCGGCAGGGAGCGCAGCAAATTTTCTACCTGCTTTTTCAGGAAGACCACGGAGGGCCGGGTGAGTTTGCGGCTGAAAAACGAGGACATGGCCCCGACGTTGGGGGCGATGGACATGCCGTTGTCGTTTAGGACCACGATGAGGTCCTTGTTGAGGTCGCCGGCGTTGTTCAGGCCTTCGAAGGCGATCCCCGCGGTCATGGAGCCGTCGCCGATCACCGCGATCACCTTGTGGCGCTCCTTTTTCAGGCAGCGGGCGCTGGCGATCCCCAGGGCGGCGGAAATAGAGGTGGAGCTGTGCCCGGTGTCAAAGGCGTCGTAGCAGCTCTCAGCCCGCTTGGGGAAGCCGCTGAGACCGCCGTGCTGCCGCAGGGTGTGAAACCGGTCCTGGCGTCCGGTGAGCAGCTTGTGGGCATAGGCCTGATGCCCCACATCCCAGACGATCTTGTCCCGGGGGCAGTCAAAGACATAGTGGAGGGCGATGGACAGATCCACCACTCCCAGGCTAGGGGCCAGGTGGCCTCCGGTTTTGGCCACGGTGGAGATGATCATCTCCCGGATTTCCTGGGCCAGCTGCGGCAGCAATTCCGGCGGCAGCTTCTTCAACTCCTGGGGATTATTGATAGTATCCAGCAAACGGCGGACCGGAACGTCCGGCCGGTAGCTCTGACGATTATCCATGCGCACCTAACCTCTCACCGGTGGGTTATGCTTAACCTTAGTATGAAAATTCACCAAATTCAAGCAGTTGAACCCGTGATACCTTTATTATTTATCAGCAGTCAGCTATCAGCAAAAACAAGGACTTATCAAATCGAGTCGATAACAATTGATGGGCTGGAATAAGACAACCAATTGTTTTAATTCATAAAGCTGACCGTTTAGTCTTATTTTACCCTAGCGGCCAGCGCCGCTCAAGCGCGCCGCACCAGGAGATAGCGGGCCAATTCCCGCAAGGGTTCGGCCCGTTCCTCAAAGGATGCCAGCGCCGCAAGGGCCTCCTCCACCAGGCGCCGGGCCCACTTCCGGGTGACCTCGAGCCCCAGCACCGCGGGATACGTAGCTTTCTGGCGCTTTTCGTCCATACCGGGCGCCTTGCCCATCTCCGCGGCTTCGCCTTCCACATCTAATAGATCATCGGTAATCTGGAACGTTAACCCAAATTTTTCCCCGTAAGCGGTAAGGAGCGTCACTTCGGCCGGGCTGCCGCCCCCCAAGAGGGCTCCGGCCCGCACCGCCGCGGTGAGCAAGGCCCCGGTCTTGTGGCGATGGATGATCTCCAGTTCCTTCAGGGAGACCTGGCGCCCTTCCGCCATCAGGTCCAGCATCTGGCCTCCCACCATGCCCTGGTAACCGGCGGCGGCGGCCACCGACTGCAACACCTCCAGCAAGACCCCTTCCCGGCCTTCAAACCGGGGAGCCGCGGCGGCCATGGTGTGGAAGGCCGCGGTGAGCAGGCCGTCCCCGGCCAGGATGGCGGTGGCTTCGTCAAACTGCTTGTGGCAGGTGGGCTGGCCCCGGCGCAAATCATCGTCGTCCATGGCCGGCAGGTCGTCATGGATCAGGGAATAGGTGTGGATCATCTCCAGGGCGCAGGCCACCGGCAGGGCTTCGCCCGCATCTCCCCCCACCGCTTCCGCTGCGGCCAGGCAGAGAATGGGGCGCAGCCTTTTGCCGCCCACGAACAGGCTGTAGTGCATGGCCTGGTTCAGCCGGAAGGCCGGCCCCCTGACCTGGGGCAAATACGCGGTGAGGGCCCGGTTAACCAGCCCCCGCCGTTCTTCCAGATAGGCCTTTAAATCCACGATAGATCTCTTCTTCCTGATGCCAACGTTTCATAATCCCTTCGGGATTACCCCGAAGCCTGAAAGTGTAGGACAGCCGCCCTCGGCTGTCCATGGGCAGGCGAGGGCGCCTGCCCCACATTTTTTCCATAACCAGCCCGAGCCTGCAGCCCTTACGAGCCGCTGTTCTCATCCTCAGGAAACGGCCGGGTGAAAAACCGCCCGGCGTCATCCTTGAGCAGGAGTTCCACCCGCTTTTCCACTTCGTCCAGCTTCTTATGGCAGACCCGGACCAACTGCACCCCTTCCTCGAAGGCCCGCATGGCCTCTTCTAGAGGCAGGTCGCCATGCTCCAGGGCATCCAACACTTCTTCCAGACGCTTCAGCCCCGCCTCGAAACTCGGTTCTTCTTTTTTGCCTTTGGCCATGTTTTGGTTTCCAGTCTGTAGGCGGGCGGGACGCCCGCCCTACTCACTGCTGACTATTTTCACTTCGCAATCCATCCGGCCCTGGGCCACTCGGACCCGGATCGCCGCGCCGGCCTCCACCAGGGCAGCGTCGCGAATCACCGTTCCCTGGGGCAGCAGGGTGGCCACGGCATAGCCCCGGGCCAGAATCGCCAGGGGGTTGAGCTGCTCCAGCCGGCTCTGACTATATTCCAGGTGCCGGCGGGCTTCGGTCTGGCGCCGGCGCCAACCGTCCCCCAGCATCTGGGCCGCCTGGGCCAGCCGCTGCCGGGCCCCGGTGAGGTTCCGGCGGGGAGAGAGGAGAAAGAGCCGGGAGGTGGCCAGCCTCAGGGCCTGGTCCTGGTGGGTCAGGGACCTCTTCGCCCGCCGCACCAGTGCCTCGGCCTTGTCATCCACCTTGAGGCGCAGGTCCACCAGGGAGCGGCGCACATCCGGCAGCCGCCGGGCCATCAGGTAGAGGTGCTGCCGGGCAATGTCCCGGCGCCGGGCCAGGGTGGCCGCCAGGGTGGCGCTCAGGCGGGCCAGGCGGCGCTTGAGTTCGGTCTTATCCGGCGCCACCAGCTCCACCGCGGCGCTGGGGGTGGCAGCCCGGCGGTCGGCGACAAAATCGGCAATGGTGAAATCCACTTCGTGGCCCACCGCCGAGACCACCGGGATAGGGCAGCGGTGGATGGCCCGGGCCACCACTTCTTCGTTAAAGGGCCACAAATCTTCCAGGGAACCGCCCCCCCGGGCCAGGACGATGACCTCCACGCCGGGAAAGGCCCCCAGGTCGTTCAGCGCCGCGGTGATTTCCCCGGCGGCCTCGGCCCCCTGGACCTTTACCGGGTAAATCAGCACTTCCACGTTGGGGCAGCGCTGCCGCAACAGGCGCAGGAAATCTCTGACCGCGGCCCCGGTGGGCGAGGTGACCAGGGCGATCTTGCGGGGAAGAAACGGCAAGGGTTTTTTCAACTCCGG
>JAUSOZ010000135.1 GCA_030655955.1 Deltaproteobacteria bacterium | reverse complement strand
CATTCCGCCGCCACCTCTCTCGGCCCAAAGCAAGGTTCTGGTCACAGGGTTGACGGCCATCCTGGGAACCCAGAAGCGACGATTAGGGCTGGGCCAAGGGGTAAGTAGGGGCCCCGCAGAGAAGTCCTGGAAGGCGGGGTTAGCCAGCTGGATTTTGTTTCATGAAATATTGGGGCGGGGTGCCGTAACCCGGAGGGTCTCTTTCCCGGGAATGATTTTTTGGAAAAATTTCCGGACGGTCCATATTGATACCGGGGGGTAGGAGTCCCAGTCTCCGGATCGCCTCCAGGGGCTTGAAGAGGGGGACGTGTACCCGGGACGCCGGCGTCGGGTCGAGGGCCGAGGGGAAGCGGTCCCCTACGGCTGGCCAGGCAGCGGTGGATGTGGCGCCGGGGCGAGGGTGGCACCGGGCTGTCACAGGAAGGGCGATGGGGAGGCGACTGGCCACCGAGGTTCGAGGGCGGCGGCGGGCGGCGGCCATAAGAAAGAATGTCTGGCGCCATGCTCGGGGCCGACTGCTCCTACTCCCCATCCCTGGACCTGCGCTTGGGCCTGTTCCCCTGGCCTGCACCTATGCCTGTTCCGGTTTCCGGGTCCTGCTCCCCTGGGCCTGGCCGGCAGGGCCATGGATGTGGGACGGCGGTCCCTCACGTCCCCACGGCGGTGGCGCCGGGGCGGGGGACAGTGGACCGCGTCCGGGACGATGGCAGGGCACCAAGGGTGGGTTGCCCCGAGAAGGGCAGGAGAAGGTGGAGGTCCATTGCGACTGGTGCCCAGGAGGATAAGGGGTGCGGGGCGGCGGTCCCCATGGGACAGGGACGGCTGGGTCTGGGCAGGCCGGCCGGGGGGCGAAGTCGTCCTGGAGGCCGAGAACGAGCACGGCTGATGCTGGCGGCTATCCCAGCAGAAAAAGCGAGTTCCGGCGCGGGAACCCGCTCCCTCCCCCCGCCATCACAAACAAGGAATTCCACCTGGCGCAGACGATAGCTGCCCGGCCCGAGCCGAGGATGAGCCAAACCACTTGTACCACTTACCGACCACTTTCCCGAAGCCCGGAAATGTAGACGGGGTAAAGGTCGCAACCACTAAAGCCACTTGTACCACTTCTCTGAAGGTAAATTTATTGTTTTTAAATTACCCCGAGAGACAAGGGAACAATCCTGGCCTTTTCGGGGCGGTTTTTAGCCTGAAGGTTGGAAATAGGGTTGGAAGTTAAAACAGAGGGGTTAAGCTAATTAGCATAACCAATTGATTTATATGGAGTTAATGGCTGTAAATGAACCAGCGACCGCCGGGGACGCTCCCCGGCGTCAGGCCGAAGAAGATGCACAAGGCCCGGCCGGTGGGCCAGTAGCCCAGGTCCCCGACGTTCACCACCACCGCGGCAGTATCATCCAGCTCCGCCACTACCCGGTCCACCGGAAAATAAATCTCCTCGCCCCAGAGCCGGGCGCGGCCTTCGATGGGCAGGGCGTCGGCCAGCGCCTGGGCCGTGGGGGAATCGCCCAGGTAACCGTTGAGCCGCAGATCGTCAATCACGATAACAATTTCCGTGGGCATCAGGCCGCCTCCATCTCTTCAATGACCAGGGCCGCCAGCAGGGGGAACAGCAGTTCGTGGTGGCCGGTCAAGGCATAGCCTTGCCCCGCCCCGGCGGTGGGACGCCGCACCACATTGGTGAGCGGCCGGTAGTGCTGCACGAAATCCAGGTTCACCGTGGTCAAGGGGGACGCCGGGTGCCCCAGGTTGCGGGCCAGGGTAAGGGCCTTGAGGAAGACTTCCGGGATGATCACCGCGGACCCCAGGTTGATAAAGACCCCGTGGTCGAGTTCGCTGACCAGGGCCGCGAAGAGGCGAAAATCTAAATGGCTCGTGGCGCCCAGGGCTTCCGGAGAAACCGACGGGTGGAGGTGGATGATGTCGGTGCCCACCGCCACGTGCACCGTCAGGGGAACTTCCAGGGCCGCGGCCGCAGCCACCAGGCTCAGGTCCTTATGGGGAAAATCGCTCTCCAAAAGCCGCCGGCCCACCGCCTGGCCCAGGCCCAAACCTTGTTGCGCGCCCCAGGCGATGGCGCGGTTCAAAAATTCGGCGGTTTCCCGGGCCATGCCGAAGCAGCCGCAGCCCAGGACCTCATCCACATCCTCCGAGGTGCGGCCCACCATGGCCACCTCGGCGTCGTGGATGATGCCGGCGCCGTTCATGGCCACGCCGGTGATCAGCCCCCGCTCCAGCAGGTCGATGAGCACCGGGCTTAAACCCACCTTGATGGGGTGGGCCCCCATGCCCAGGAGCACCGGCCGCCCCTGCTTCCGGGCCTGGACCCAGGCCGCGGCCACTTCCCGCAAGGCCGCGCCCGCCAGGATCTTGGGGAGGCGGTCCACAAACTTCCGGAAGCTGCCGCCTTTCTTCCAGGGGCTGCCAAAATCCTGGCAGCTGACCTTGGAATGCCGCTCAGACAAACTATAAGTCTTGATGCCGTCCAGTGAAAGCGGTTCGAGCTTTTTCATCCGGCCCCCGAAAAATGGGTTTTAGGTTTTGGGTTTTAGGTTTTAGGAAAAAACCAGAAACAGGGTCATGCCCGTTACATATCTCCTGGTTCTGGGGTTAGGTTCTGGGGTAAACCTCCTGAAACCTGGAACCTGAAACCTAAAACCCGCTTTTAAATTTCCTCTCGTTCCCAAGTTGCACTTGGGACGCTCGGGCGCCAGGGTGGCCTTTAATGGTGCGTAGGACGCACCCTACACAGCAGAAAGCTACCCCTCGAATTTCTCCGGAAAGAGCAGAAAGTCCACCAGGTCGCAGAGCACGTGCCCGATGGTAATGTGGACTTCCTGGACCCGGGGGGTGTTCCGGGAGGGCACGGTGAGGGCCATCTCGGCCGCAGCCGCCACGGGCCCGCCGTCGCCGCCGCTTAAGGCCAGGGTTTTCATACTCAGTTCCCGGGCCGTATCGAGCCCGGCCACCACGTTGGGAGAGTTGCCGCTGGTGCTGATGCCCCAGGCCAGGTCCCCGGGCCTTCCTAAGGCGCGCACCTGCTTGGCGAAGACCTGCTTGAAATCGTAGTCATTGGCCACCGCGGTGAGGATCGAGGTGTCGGTGGTCAAGGCCAGGGCGGCCAGGGGCGGCCGCTCCACCTGGAACCGGTTGACGAACTCCGCCGCCAGGTGCTGGGCGTCGGCGGCGGACCCGCCGTTCCCGAAAATCAGCACCTTGCCCCCGGCCTGGAACACCTCCACCAGCAATCGGGCTGTGGCCAGAACTTTTTCTCCCTGCTCGCCAAAAAACTGGTCTTTGAGGCGAATGGATTCTTCCACCATCCTCTTAAGTCGCTCCAGCGGGCTCATGCTGCCTCCCAAGTGATATTATTCGCGTTCCCAAGAAGTAATACCGGTTCCATCGGAACACCCGAAACTATGAAAAGTCGGTGGGGCGGCCTCCGTGCCCGCCGCTGCCATAAGGTCATGGTGCGTAGGACGCACCCTACGAAGGCTTTCCGGAACAGTTCCTCATGGGCCTTTGGACCACCCGTAAACCATGAATAGCCGTTGTAGGGGCGGTTCGCGAACCGCCCCTACGGGAACTTTTCACGGCAGGAGCTTGAGAACCGGGGAAAAATGTCTCCATTAGTGGCACAGGCCTCTGGCCGGTGGAAAAGGTTGCGCGTCTGATAAGCCCGCAGGCTGGAAGCCTGTGCCACTGGGACGCTACCTCCTCTTCACGGTTCTCAAGCCAGCAGTTTCATATACCGCACCGGGCTGAAATGGACGGTCTCCATCAAGGCTACCAATTGCTTGGCCAGATTTTGGGCGTTCGGATCCTGGGCCGCCCGGGCCGCCACCGCCGGGAAACGGTCTTGCATCAGGGCAAAGAGGAAATTCTGGGCCGTGGTAAGTTCCAGGGTGAGGGGCATCCGGCTCACAAAACTCAAAAAGTCGTTAAGGCGGGTCACGGTTTCGGCCTGAAAAGCCTGGCTCAGGTCCTGCAAGTGCCGGTCCAGGATGCGCCCCAGAATCGCAGCCCCCTCATGGGTCTCCAGCTTTAACCTCATGAGTTGGGCGTCGGCGATCACCTCTATAATCTCCTCGGAAGCGGACAGAGAGGTCGGCTCCGGCTCCATCCGGCGCAGGAGTTCCACCAGGCGGCGGTTCAGGGTGATCTCCCCCAGGGCCCGGTACAGGCGCGGCAGAGGCAGGCCCTCCACCGCCATGGCCTTGAGCAAGGGCCAGGTTTCTCCAAAATTGTGGGCAATCGCCTCCAGCGCATCTTTCTGGTTGGGTCGCAACAGGTCCTGGAAGACCTGGAGTTTCTCTTCCTGAAAAATATCATGGATGCTGTAGTAGGTCTCCCCCAGCCGCCGCACCATGAGGGGGATCAAATCTTCCGGGGCCTCCTCCAGAACCCGGAAGAACTCCTCCCGCAAGGTCAGAAACTCTTGGGGTGCAGGATTGACCTGCACCTGGGTGCGGTAGAGATAGCTTCCCAAGAAGGCGGTGAAAAACGCCAGGGTTCGGGTCCTGAGGGTGATGCCCGAGGTCAGGTGCAGCCGCCCGGCGGCGAACTGCAACGAACCCTGGGTCTTTTCCTCCAGGTCCATGGGCTCCGCCCGGTAGTGGTAAATATGGTGGGGGCACTGGCGACCCCGGTCCTTGAGCCACGAAATCACCCACTGGTTGGCCACCTTGGGGTAATCCACCACCGCGGGCTTGATCCGTTTCTGGTAAATGGTGAGGCCGTTGCCCTCCTTGGGAATATTGCTCACCGCCCGCTCCAGGATTTTCAGGAACGGCGCCTCCAGGGGCTCGGTGGTGAACTGCTGGCCCAACTGTAAGGCCCGGGCGGCATACTTGATGATTTGCAAGGATTCCAGCCCCGAGATATCCGCAAAGAACCAGCCGCAGCTGGTGTACATGAGCAGGGAGTGGCGCTGCATCTCCAGGAGCCTCAGGGCATCCACCCGGCCGTCCTGGTTCAGGTTGGGCGCCCCCTGGACGGCGAAGAAGTCATCCAGGACGCCGTCGCTACGGTCCAAAATGACGTCCACGTAGGCGTTGCGGGCCTGCCAGGGGTCCTCGAAGTACTTCTGGCCCTCGGCCTCGAAAATGGCCGCCAGTTTCTCATTCAAAAAATCGAAGGATTCCCGCAATGGGGTGCGCCAACGCTGATTCCAGCCAGGCTGGCCGCCGGTTTCACAGCCGCAGTTCTCCTTCCAGCGCCCCACCCCGTGGGCGCAGCTCCAGGAGCTGCCTTCACCCTCTTGTCCCAGGGCGAGTTCCACCTCCATTTTCGGCGGCGCCAGCGCCAGAAAGGCGGCGTAATTGGTGAGCTGGAACCCCTTGGGGGGCAGCACCTGGGTGAGGGCATGGGCCAGGGCCAGTTCGCCGAATTTCTTATGGTGCCCATAATTCTCGCCATCGGTGGCTACACTCAGCAGCTGGGGACGCAGGCGGGCCGGGGAAAAACCGTCCACCAGCCGGGTCGCCAGCCGATAGCTATCGGTGAGCAGGTCTCCAAAACTGATATCCGCGGCCACCTCGCCGTTATAGAAAAAGACCTCGATGTAGCGCCGTTTCCGGGGGTCCTCCGCCTTCCCGGGCAAGAAGCAGCGGTAGGCCTGGGTAGTATCCAGACCGCTGGACGCCGGGGTCCACTCCCCCCCGGCCAGGGGGCGCATCCGCTTGGCCTGGTAAGGCGACAGGAGGACGAACTTCATGCCGTGGTCCAGCAGGGTGGCCAGGGTGGGATAATTTGCCGCGGTCTCCGGCAGCCACATGGCCGCGGCCGAGCGCCGGAACCGGTGCTCGAAGTCCTTGAGGCCCCAGATGACCTGGGTCTCCCGGTCCCGGGAGTTGGCCAGGGGCAGGATGGCATGATTGTAAGCCTGGGCCAGGGCGTTGCCGTGCCCCAGGGCCGCCAGACTCTGGGCGTCGGCCTCCAGGATCCTGGCATAGGTGTCCGGCGCCTGCTGCTGTAGCCAGCCGATGAGGGTGGGCCCGAAATTGAAGCTGAGATGCTGATAATTGTTGACGATATCCAGGATTCGGCCCTGGCCGTCATAGACCCGGGCTACGCCGTTGGGGCGATAGCACTCGGTGGTGATGCGGGCATTCCAGTCGTGAAAGGGGCTGGCGCTGGGCTCCACTTCGATCTGTTCGATCCAGGGATTTTCCCGGGGAGGTTGATAAAAATGGCCGTGGATGACCACATATCCCTGGGGCGAGATTTTTGCCGGTAACCCGTCCATATCTGCTCCGTGACCGAGAGGCCGCCCCCCCGCCATAGCCTCGTTGCTTCTGCCCGGGGGCGGACAGAAAGTTCGCGATGGCAAAAATATAGAATTTACGTCATAATAATGCCAGCGAGGAGTCGAGTCAATCGCAGGTTGTCAGAGTCGCCGGATAAAATGCCCGCATCGCCAAACCCCGCTAAAACCGGTCTTTTCTGTGATTTAACCCCGCAATTGGGTTGACAAGGTCAGAAAATCCGATAAACTTGATTGTCTAAAGTTCGTATTTTTTTGGAGGCCAAAGTGTACGCCATTATTAAAACCGGCGGGAAACAATACCGCATCTCCCCCGGGGACGTGCTCCGGGTGGAGCGCCTTCCGGGCGAGCGCGGCGAGGAAGTGATCCTGGACCAGGTCTTGCTGGTGACCGACGGCGACGCCGTTCAGGTCGGCCAACCCCTGGTTCCCAATGCCACCGTGCGCACCGAAATCGTGCGCCAGGGTAAAGGCAAGAAAGTCCTTATCTTCAAAAAGAAGCGCCGGAAAAATTATCGTCGCAAGCAGGGCCACCGGCAGATGTTCACCGCCTTGCAAATCAATGAAATTGTTTTATAATTAAGCCAGATGCCGGCTACGTAACTCTGGGCCAACCCGGAAGCTCACGGGGGATGCCTGACGGGTAATGCCGTGGCCGCCTAGGCGCAGGAGAATAACCATGGCACACAAAAAAGCTGGCGGCAGCTCACGCAACGGCCGGGATAGCGCCGGAAAACGCCGCGGGGTTAAAAGGTTCGCTGGTGAGACCGTCAAGGCGGGCACCATCCTGGTACGTCAGGTGGGCACCCGCATCCACCCGGGGACCAACGTGGGTATGGGCCGTGACTTCACCCTGTTTACCAAAATCGACGGGGTGGTGAAATACGAGGCCTTTGGCAAAGATCGTAAGCGGGTCAGCGTTTTTCCAACCATTTGAAGTCCTTTCCCGATGAGGTCGATATCATGGTCCGGGCCGGCAACGGCGGCCCGGGCTGTGTCAGCTTCCTCCGGGCCCGCTTCCAGCCCTCGGGCCGACCCGACGGCGGTAATGGCGGCGCCGGCGGCGATGTCACCCTCGAAGTCTCCTCTTCCCTTCGCACCTTAAGCCTTTTCAAGCGCCGGCGCGTCCTGACGGCGGAAAACGGCCGCCGCGGCATGGGCAAGGACCGGCACGGCAAAAGCGGCGCCTCGGTGATCGTGCCGGTGCCCTCGGGCACCCGGGTCTTTGACGCCGACAGCGGCAGGCTCCTTAAAGACCTCGTGATTCCCGGGGAACGCCTGGTCCTGGCCAAGGGCGGCCGGGGCGGCATGGGCAACGCCCACTTCACCTCCTCCCGGATGCGCTCCCCCCGCTTCTGCCAACCCGGCGAACCGGGCCGGGAACGCCGCATTCACCTGGAACTCCAGATCCTGGCGGACGTGGGCCTGATGGGGGCCCCCAATGCCGGCAAAACCACCCTGCTCAAGTCTCTCACCGCCTCCAAGGCCCGGGTCGGCGCCTTTCCCTTCACCACCCTGAGCCCCCAGCTGGGGGTCATGGGGCCGGAGGCCGAGCACGAGCCCCTGATCGTGGCGGAAATCCCCGGACTCATCGAAGGGGCCCACCTGGGCAAGGGTCTGGGGCACCAATTCCTCCGGCACCTGCAGCGCACCCGGCTCCTGATCCAGGTCATCGACTTAAGCGCCATTGACCCGGCCGAGCCCCTGGCGCCGCTGGCCATGCTGGAAGAAGAAATGCGCAACTTTGATCCCTCTTTGCTGGACAAACCGCGCCTGGTGGCGTTAAATAAGATTGATGCGTTGAGCCCGGACTTTCCCCGGGACGAGATTGTTCTGGCTTATGAACAGGCCGGGTGGCGGGTCTTCGCGGTCTCCGCCCAGGCCGGCGCCGGGCTCTCCCCTTTGCGGCAGGCCATCTGGAAAGAATTTTCGGACCCAGGCCATGGATCACTCACAACCATTACGACAGCAGTACCTGAGTAAAGCCAAGCGGGTCGTTCTTAAGCTGGGGAGCGCGGTCTTGACCGCGGCCGACGGCCTCAACCAGCCCCTCATCCAGCGCCTGGTGGGGGAGATCGGGCGCCTCAGCTCCGCCGACCGGGAATTCATCCTGGTCTCGTCCGGGGCCATCGCCGCCGGCTGCCGCAAGCTGGGGTTTGCGTCCCGTCCCGCCGGCATCCCCCAGGCCCAGGCCGTGGCCGCCGCCGGCCAGAGCGTCATGATGCACACCTACGAGCTGGCCTTTGCCGAGGTCGGCCTCAAGGTGGCCCAGATTCTCCTGACCCACGACGACCTGGAATCCCGGCCCCGCTTCTTGAACGCCCGGAACACCCTGTTCACCCTGCTGGGCTGGCAGGTGGTGCCCATCATCAACGAAAACGACACCGTGGCCACCGAAGAGCTCAAGTTCGGGGACAACGACAACCTGGCCGCCCTGATCTGCAACCTGGCTGGCGCCGACCTCCTGGTGCTCCTCACCGACATTGACGGCCTCTTCGATCACGACCCCCGGGAACATGCCGACGCCCGCCTGCTGCACCAGGTGGAGTCCATCAACGCCGACATCGAGGCCGCCGCGGGTAAACGCCCCGGCACCCTGGGGAGCGGCGGCATGGTGACCAAACTCCAAGCCGCCAAAATGGCCGGGGCCGCCGGCCTCCCCACCCTCATCGCCAACGGCCTGACCCCCGGTATCCTGGAGAAAATTTTTTCCGCCCAAGAGGTGGGCACCCTGTTTTTGCCCCAGGACCAGAAACTCACCAGCCGCCAGTACTGGCTGGCCTACAACGTCACCCCCAAGGGGGCCCTCCTGGTGGACCCCGGGGCCCGGAAGGCCCTGGTGCAGGGCCACAAAAGCCTGCTGCCCGCCGGCATCCTGGAGGTCTTCGGGGGTTTTCGCAAGGGCGACGCGGTCCACCTCATGGGCTCCGAAGGCAAACCCTTCGCGGTGGGCCTGACCAACTACTCGGCGAGGGAGATCGGCCAGATCAAGGGCCGCCAATCGCAGGAAATCGCCCAATCCCTGGGCCATAAGGCCTACGACGAGGTCATCCACCGGGATAACTTGGTCATTTTCCCGGAGGTGTGATTAGTTGCAAAAGTTAGCTTATTAATTCTCAATCTAATTTGTAAATGCCATTTCAATTTTGCGTGTTAGGGTAAGGTACCTTAATGTTTTAGAAGATCGTAAGCACGGAGATTATTATGGTTGATGAGGAACGAGAAGAACTTCATCGTCGTGTAATGTTATTTAAACAATACCTTGAATCTGGCAAAATATTATTTGCTGAACATCTTATCGGTGAATTTTTTGAAAGCGTAAATAAAATTAGATTTGCTGAAGATGGGATAGTCATACCAGAATCGGTTGATGGAAGAGTTAGGAGTAGCTCCTTATTGATAGCACATATGCAAATGAGAGAAGATTTAAAAAGCACTGCGTCCATATTAGATGTTCAACAGGCTTACTTCGTTAATATAGAAAATGTGTTTGTTGATTATTATCATAGGATGATAGAGTATAAAACTAACCCCTATAATTTTGCACGAGCATTATCTAAAGACCAAGAATATGTCAACAAAGTATCATTATTTATTCCGGAGTTTCTTGAGAAAATCAATGATTTTTGGTCGGGTGTTGGAGATTGTGTCCGATATCATGTTGAAGACAGCCAAGCTTTAAAGGCAGTTTTTGGTGGTGACCTGTTCCCATCGTACGTAGGAAATATTGCTTCTACATGTGGACTATACTTTGATAGCATAATACTCCCTGATCCATTCATGCAATCAGCAAAACTCTTCCAGTTTTGGGACAAAGAAACTCAAGTTTATTATTTTATTAAACATGGCCTTAATTTAATGAATTATAAGGCATTATCTCTTGCAGACTTTGATCTTCCTATGATTATTATATTGCCATCAAAATCTGGCTATGATGATAATTATACTCAGTATTTACGAGATATTACCCAGATAGATGCATTAAAACATGCAGGAGTATTATTCGGCCATAAATTCAACTCAGTTGATGAATTAGAAGAATTTGCCAATACTCTTGAAACTCCAGATGATGTAATAAAAGCGGTTACTGATATACAACTGCTATTATTCGCCACCGAGTGGTCTGGTCCGCTTAATGAACAGATAACAAAATATATGAAGGAAAGTCTTTTTGATACTACAAGACATCCAGGGAAAGCGATAATTGCCCATTGCTTCGGCAGAATGGGACAGGCTAATGATCTCTTAAGGAAAAGCCTTGAATTGAAAGGAACTCCTTTGATTGATGCGGAGACTTCCTGGCGATATTTTAATTGGAAAATGAGCTATGACGCAATTTCAGAAACCTCTAATCTAGTACCCTTGCATGTTATGCGAGGTTTGCAGGCGTCTGTAGGAGGAGAGATGCATTGGCTTGGGAATATTCCCCCCAGTGCTTTAATAGAGATGAAACGACAAGGTGCAATTCCTGAAATCAGAGAAATTCTTGGCAAAGGTATTGCGGAAATTATTGTAGCAGACCCAATGAATTTTATTAGTACAACTGATAAAATTATAAGTAATATTAAAAATGCTTTCAAAGAACATGAAAAAAACCTTATTGAGATTAGAAATAAGAAGCTAAAGTATTTTGGGGTAGACGTTACTTCCATGCTTGCAGTTGGCGGAATATCGATTGCAGCTGCTATTATTGCCCATCCAGCACTAGGGGTGTTATCAGCGGGTATGGGCCTTTTGGGTATTCCTACTTTGCGTGACCTTCGTAACAGCTATAAAGAAATACAAGATAAATCTAAAGAAGTACGATCATCTCCAGTCGGCTTATTTTTTAAACATAAAAAATAATGTTGATATTATTATCGAATAAATAGGCAAGAACTCTGTGGATTACTTTAAACTGTATAAATCATAAAGGGAAGTAATTAGTGAACCTCGACGACGCTGTAGTTCTGGAAACCTTCTCCAACCGCATTGAGGCCGAGATGGCCGCGGGGCTGTTGGAGTCCGAGGGCATCGAGGCCATGGTCATGGCCGACGACGCCGGCGGGACTTACCCCATGCTCCAGTTCATCCGGGGGGTGCGCCTCATGGTGTTCAAAGAGGACGAGGCCCGGGCCAAAGAAATCCTGGCGGCCATGGCCGAGGCGGGGGATCTCGTCGTTGAGCCTTAACTGTAGCCGCAGGCTTTAGCCTGCGCCTGCACAGGCTGGAAGCCTGTGCTACCCTGTAACTGCCATCCGGTAGAAGGCCATCGCCGCCAAAATCTGCTGCGCCATCACCCTGCCCCGCCGCCCGTCCCCTGTAGGGGCGCAGCCGCGTGGGCGCCCTCACACAGGGCGGACACATGGGTCCGCCCCTACAAAAGCAAAAAATGGCCGTTTGAAAGTAATCTGGTATCAGGCGGGGACGAGGCTTATCGGGGTGCCGGAATCCAGCGCCCGGCTACCGGGGCCGCCGGGGTGGGCGGGGCTGACGAGGGCCGGGTGGCGGCGCGTGGTCCGGGCGGGGGCGGGCTTGGGGCCGCATGGGCGGCGTGGGCGGGGGTGTAGTATTTCCGGGCCTCGGGCAGGAACTCTTCCAACTCTTTCAGGCGGCTGGCGTCGTTGGGGTGGGTGGACATGAACTCGGGCATCTTGACGCCCTTCTTGTCTTTGGTCATCATGCGCTGCCAGAACTCCAGGGCCTGGGCCGGGTCGTACCCCGCCTTGGCCATGAGGATGAGGCCGACGTGGTCCGCCTCGGACTCCTGGGTCCGGCTGTAGGGCAGGAGAATGCCCAACTGCGTCCCCAGGCTGTAGCCCTGCATGATGGCGGTGCTGGCGGCTGAGCCCATGCCGCCCAGCGCCATCCCCAGCCCCAGGCCTCCGGCCTGGGCCAGCATGGATTGGCTCAGGCGCTCCCCGGCATGGCGGGCCAGGGCGTGGGCCACTTCATGGGAGATCACCGTGGCCATGCCGGATTCGTCCTGGGTATACTTCAGGATGCCGGTGAAGATGCCCACCTTGCCCCCGGGGAGACAGAAGGCGTTGGCCTCCTTGCCTTCGAAGACCAAAAACTCCCAGCGGTAATCGGGGCGTTGGGCCGCGTCGGCGACGCGCCGGCCTACCTTGGCCATCAGGGCGTTCGCCTCCGGGTCTTGGGAGAGCTTGTATTGACGTTTGATTTGGTCGAAGGCCTGGTAGCCCATCCTGGTCTCGCTGCCTTCGGAGCTGAACAGGAGCTGGCGCCGTCCGGTATAGGGCGCAGAAGCGCAGGCCGCCACCAGCAAGGTGAGCCCTAAGCCCAATGAGAGGAGAGCGGTTTTCGACCTCGGGAGCATAGCTGCCCTGCAATCGGGGAATACCCGGGGCGCGGAATAGAGGCGCGGTAGCGGGCCTTCCCCAGGATTGACTAAATTTCTGTATTTATTTTAGTATATAGGGCCATAATTGCAAAAAAATTATGCGCGGGCGGCTTGGCGGGAGGAATTAGTTCATAGGGAAGCCAAGAGGTTTTTCTTATTCCCCCTTACCCTGACCCTCTCCCCCCGTTGGGGGGAGCGGGGATAAGAGGAAAGAACTTATGGCAATCGCTCCAGGTTCGTAGCCGCAGGCGAAAGCACGCCACAGCACAGGCTGGAAGCCTGTGCCACCAAACCTTCACGGCGGTATCAAGGGGAGAACATGGCACAAGCGGTATATATTGCGGTAATCGGCGGCAGCGACATCGGCGACGAAACCGCCGCCCTGGCCCGGGAAGTGGGCCGGGAGGTGGCGGCCAGGGGGGCGGTGCTCCTGTGCGGCGGGCTGGGCGGGGTGATGGCGGCGGCGGCCCAGGGGGCGCAGGATGCCGGCGGCGTCAGCCTGGGGATCTTGCCCGAGGGGGACCGGCGCCGGGCCAACCCCTACCTCACCTATAGCATCGCCACCAACCTGGGTCATGCCCGGAATGTTCTTATTGCCCACAGCGCCGACGCCCTCATCGCGGTGGGCGGCAGCTATGGCACCGTGTCCGAGGCGGCCATCGCCCTGAAGCTGGGCAAACCAGTGATAGCTCTGAACGTCACCTGGGACCTGGCGGGAGTTAAACGGGCCGCCACTCCCGCCGAGGCCGTGGCCCTGGCTATGGGGGCGATGGGAAGGAAGGATGTCCCCAAGCAGAGCTTGGGAACGAGCAAATAGGGGCCAGGGGTTTAGTTTTTACTGACTACTGGTCACTGACCACTATCTTCTCAGTCATGTAGGGTGCGCACCGCGCACCATAACATGGCGGGCAGTGTCTGCCCTACGTTTAATTCCTCTCGTTTTCCGGTTCCTGCTGGGTAACGCCAATGGGTGGCGAAGCTCTGGTTCACCAGGTGGTGCGCAGTGCGCACCCTACAAATACTGGAGTTTTCCTGACCCCTTCTTTTCCTCTAGCGCCGCAGAAACCTTGCCAGTTGGCGGCCGTAGTATTCTTTGGCGTCTTCGTCGGCAGGCCGGCTGAAGGTGGTGGCGCCCTTGCCTTCCGGGGCTTTCTTCAGGACGATGCCTTTTTCCCCGAAAATCTTCACGGCATTTTGGAAGGTAGCTTCCGACAGGGCTTCGGTCCGCTCCACTTCTCCCATCTTGTGGAGTTTGGCGCCGATGGACTGGATGCGCTTCAGAAATTCCTTCTCGCTCCGGGGCTTTTTCTGGAGGAACTTGATGGAGCGAAACACGATCCAGTAGGACTCCAGGTAGTTGAACAGCAGGTTGGCGAAGTAGGCCAGGTCCTTGAGGCCGGAAGCCGACAGGGTATAGGAGGCCTCCTGGGGGTCGAGATTGATCACCACGCCCCGGGAGGCAAAGTATTCCAGGGTTTGGGTTACCTGGGTCTCAGGGTCCTGGTCGCTGAAAATAAATTCGTTCCGGAAAAAATCCTGGAGAAAGCCATAATCTTCCATGACTTGTTCCCGGTTGAACTCGAAGCCCTGGCGGGCCAGGATGGACAGCGAGACCATGGCCGCGGGCAAGAAGAAGTGGAGGATATTGTTCTTGTAGTATTCCAATAAGGGGCGTTTGGTCTCATCGATGCTGTAGCCACCCAGCCCCAGCTCATCGGTGAGGCCCTCTTCCTTCTCGATGGGGGTGACAAGCTTGCGGGACTCGCACAGGGCCAGGGTATCCTCCGCCGCCTGGGTCAGGTCTTCCAGGGAATCGGCCTCGGGCACCCCCTGGGCCTTGAGATAATCATAGAGCACCTGGATGATTTGCAGCAACTCCCGGCGGTAGACGCCTTTGCGGGGATAGGTCAGCAGGGCGGCGCAGACCAGGGAGAAGGGGGTGACCACGGAGATCTGGTTAATGGCCTGGATGATGCGGTAGGATAACTCCTGGCCGTGCTTGCGGGCCTCCAGGTCGCCGCTTTCCGGTTGCGGCAGCCCGGCCATGTAGTCCTTCAGGGAAAGGGGTTCGCTGAACTGGATGTAAGCCCGGCCATAGCGTTTCTTGAGGAATTTCCTGGCATCGACCAGCTGGCCCACCGTTTCCGTCTCTTTTTTCCCGCCCTCCAGTTCCTGGAGGTAGGCTTTTTCCTCCAGCACCTGATCATAGCCGATGAAGGTGGGCACGAAGAGAATATCGGGCGCGGCCCCTTCGTCATAGGCCCGAAGGACCATATTGAGCAGCCCCACCTTGGGCAGCACCAGTTTACCGGTGCGGCTGCGTCCGCCCTCAATGAAGAACTCAAGATTATAGCCGGCTTTGATCATAGTCTTGATGTAGGTGTAGAGGACCTCGGCATAGAGTTTGCCGCCCAGGAACCGGCGCCGGATAAAGAAGACGCCGGAGCCCCGGAAGATGGGGCCCAGGGGCCAGAAAGAGAGGTTCTTGCCCGCGGCAATGCGGGGGGATTGCATGTGATGTTGGAAGATGAGGTAGTTAAGGATGAGGTAGTCCAGATGACTTTTGTGGCAGGGCACGAAGATGAGGCTGCCCCGCTGGCTGGCCTGCCGCACTTTTTCGAACCCCTGGGTATCAAAGGCAATGCCGTCAAACAGGTGGCGGGACAGCCAATTTATCAGGCGATGCATGGCGCTGATATAAAAAACGTGGGGATTGGCAGACATCTCCCAAAAGTAATCCTGGGCCGTCTTCTTGACCTTATACAGCTTCTTTTTCTTGGTCTCCGCCACATGCTCCATGACGCGAGTCAGGGCCGGGTCGGTGAGGGTGAGTTCCATGACTTCCTCCCGGGATTTCATCATCGGTCCGGTAATCACCCGCCGCTGCACGTCCAGGCGGTGAATCAACTCTTGCCGGATTTGCTGGGCCAGGTCCCGCAGGCGGCCGTCCGTGGGCGCGGTGGCCAGGAACTCCTGGAGATTAACCGGCTCCGCCACCTCCACCACGGCGCTCTTGGCCCTGAGGAGGCACAGGCCGAGTTTCCGCAACCTGCCGGGATTTTCGCTGTCCCCGAAAAAGAGCTGCCACAGGCTCTTGTTTTCCCGGAAAGGCGCCTTTTCATACATGATCATCTGGGGGACCAGGAAAATGGGGAAATCCAGCTCCAACTGGATCTCCAGGAGATGGCGGATGGGGTCTTCCCGGGGCTTGAGGAAACGCTGCCGGAACCCCACCTGGTCCACCAGGAAGAGGAGGGAGCCGCGCCTTTCCTGGATGGTTTGGTGGAAATAGCCATCCTGGAACGGATTGGGCCATGACCGGCGGCGGGTAAAATAATTGACCGCGGCGGAGATGATCTGCACCAGGTGCGACAGGGGCTGCCACATCCAGAGGTTCAGGTCGAAGGCCACCTCCGGGGCAATCACTCCCAGCTTCTGGTAGCGCCGGTTAAAAAAGAGGAAGTCCAGATGGCTGCGGTATTTCAGGGTATAGACCACGGCTCCCTGGCTGGACAGGTCACGCAGCCGCTCCAGATAGCGCGGATGCACCGTGACCCGTCTGAAGAACGGGTCCAGGGTATAGCGCAGCAAAAACCCCGGGCGGCTGGGCAGGTACCCGGCGTAATGGAAATCATGGCCCCCCAGCCAGCCGGCCAGGCGGCTGAGGATTCGTCCCATCCAGGTTCTGGGCTTATCGGTTTCAGGGGCGTCAGACTTCTCGGGCCCTGGTTTTTCTAAGTCGGTGCT
>JAUSOZ010000123.1 GCA_030655955.1 Deltaproteobacteria bacterium | reverse complement strand
CCCGGGCATATTGGCCGTAGATCACGTCTGATGGCATGACCGGCGGGATGGCCCGCAGGACCTTGGCTTTTTCGGTGCGGATGCTCTCGGCGTCGAAGGCCACCGGCACCTCCATGGCGGTGAGGGCGAGGAGCTGGGTGAGGTGGTTCTGGACCATATCCCGGAGGGCCCCGGCCTGATCGTAATACCCGGCCCGAGCCCCGACCCCCAGGGTTTCCGCCACGGTAATCTGGACGCTCTTCACCAGGTTGCGGTGCCACAGAGGCTCGAAGATGGCGTTGGCGAACCGAAAGATCAGGAGATTCTGGACGGTTTCCTTGCCCAGGTAATGGTCGATGCGGTAAATCTGGGATTCGTCGAAATAACGGTGGATATGCTCATTGAGGGCGGTGGCCGAGGCCAGGTCTCTGCCGAAGGGTTTTTCTACCACCAACCGGGTCCAGCCCGCGGTTTGGTTGAGGCCGGCCTGGCCCAGCCCGGCAATGGTCGCCATATAGGCCGTAGGCGGCAAGGCCAGATAAAATACCCGGTTGCCGGGCAGGTGGTGTTCCTGCTCCAGGGCCCGGATACGGGCCGCCAGGGCCTGAAAGTCCTCGGGCGCCCCGGCCCCCAGGCTCTGAAAGTGGAGACAGTCGTGGCACCAGCGGCCGGCGGCATCCGGCCCTACGCCTCCAGCTGCCAGGGCTTCGGCGGTCAGGGTCCGGAAGCCCTCGTCCGTCAGCCCCGCCTGCCGCGACACCCCCAGGATGATGAGAGGGCCGGGCACGGCCCCACCGGTCCGGAGGCGATAAATGGCCGGGAGAAGTTTGCGCCGCATCAGGTCGCTGGTGGCGCCCAGCACCACCAACAGGTGTGGATCAACGTGATGGTTAGTCATGGTGGTCATATGCGTTCCTGCTGCCGTGGCTTTTTACACCTATCTATAACATAAGGAATCTCAGGCCTATCTGCAAGCCGGGAATTACCCCCGGCCCCCGACGCGCCGGCAAAACTCCGCCGGGGTCAGGGCCATAAAGCCCAACGCCCGGCTGAGCTGCACCACCGCCGGGGGTACCAGGCGGGCCCGGGCCAGGAGTTCTCTTTGGGCCAGCACCTCCCGGGCGGGGCCGTCCAGGAGGACCTTGCCGTCCAGGAGGACCACCAGGCGCCGGGCATAGGTGGCCGCGGCCCACATGGAGTGGGTCACCATGATCACCGTGTGCCCCTGGGCGTGGAGTTCCCGGGCCAGACCCAAGAGGTCCTGCTGCTCCCGGTGGTCCAGACCGGTGGTGGGCTCATCCAGGATGATCACCTGGGGGGCCAGGGCCAGGACCCCGGCCACCGCCAGGCGCTGGCGCTGGCCCTTGGTAAGGGAGAAGGGGTCGTCCCGGGCCAGGTCCAACAGATGCACCCGGGTAAGCGCGGTCGTAACCCGACGCTCCACCTCCGGGGGCGACAGGCCCAGGAGGCGGACTCCAAAAGCCACCTCTTCCCAGACCTCCTCGGCGAATAGCTGATAATCGGGGTTTTGAAAAACATAGCCCACCCGGGTTTTTTCATACGGTTGCTGCCATACTTCCCCGTATTGGGGGGTCAATAAGCCCCGGAGGAGCTTGAGCACGGTGGTCTTGCCGCTGCCGTTAGGCCCCAGGATGGCGGTGAGTTCCCGCTCCCGGAAGGCCAGGGAGAAGTCTTGGACGACGGGCGGACCCTCGGGATAGGCAAAGCTTACCCGGCGCAGGGCCAGAATCTCACCTTGGTGGGGCGGGCGTCCCCGCCCGCCTGGCTCAGAGGCTTGATCAGTCGCGGCTATAATAGGCTGGTCCCATCCCAGACCTCGGGCCTGGTCCACCGCTTCCTCCAGGTAGAGGGGAAGGGTGGCCTGGCCCAGATCGTGGAACAGGGCGGGCAGCTCCGGCGGGTTGAGGCCGAGCCCCCGCAGGCGTTCCACTTCCCGGAGGATCACTTCCGGGGGGCCATCCGCCAGGATTTTACCCCGGGCCAGGAGCACGATCCGGGAGCAGAAGCGGGCCAGGCGCAGGTCTTCTCCCAGGAAGACCAGGGTAAAGTCCCGGGTTCGGCTGAGGCGGTCCAGGGTGGCCAGGAGTTCCTCCACCCGTACCGGATCGAGATCGGTGGTGGGTTCGTCCAGCACCAAAAGCTTCGGCGCCAGGGACAGGACCGCGGCCAGGGCCAGGAGCTGTCTTTGCCCGCCGGAGAGGCTGGCGGGGTCCCGGTCATCGAGGCCCTCCAGCCCGACGAGGGCTAAACACTCTCTCACCCGGCGCCGCAGTTCCTCCCGGGGCAGCCCCAGGTTTTCCGGGCCGAAGGCAACCTCCTGGTCCACCCGGGTGGAAAAGAGCTGGGCCTCGAAATCCTGCAGCAGAATCCCCACCCGCCCGGCCAGCTGCCGGGGCCGGCAGGTGGCGGTGTCCACCCCGTCCACCTCGATCCGGCCGCGAAACTCCCCCTTGATCAGCCGGGGGATAAGACCCTGGAGGGTGAGTGCCAGGGTGGATTTCCCGGCTTCGCTGGGGCCCAGCACACACACCCGCTCGCCGGGGCGCACGCTGAGATTGAGGCCGTCAAAGACCGGCCGGGGGGCTTTTTTGTAGCGGAAATAGAGGTCGGTGATCTTAATGATGGGATCGATTGGCTGCAAGAGCTTCCCTGTCATAGTGAATGGTAGCCGCAGGCTTTAGCGTGAAATTCCACCCGTAGGGGCGGTTCGCGAACCGCCCCTACAAAGAATTTCATGATTGGGGGTGGCCCCAAACGACCATAGTGGTTTAGCCAGCGCTGATAATGGGCCCGGTACGCCGTGCCCCTATGAAACTTTCTGCTTGCAGCGATTCATTCATTATAAAAATGCCGTGCAGGCCAGGCCGGTGCCGCTGAGGGTCGGCGTGAACGGTACTCCCTCTATTCTCTGTAGTATCTCTAATTATTTCCATGCGTAGTTTGGGTCTGGGACATAAGGTTATACTTTCCCCACGCAGGCTAAAGCCTGCGGCTACCTACGGTACCTCACAGCAGCCAGCACCCCACCAGGAGGACGGCCAGGAAAGGAATCAGGGTGAGGGACAGGGCCGGTAGCCCCGGAACGCTGATCAGGCCCAGTCCCAAGACCAGCCCGGTGAGGTAGCCGCCGCCGGCCCCCAGCCACACCAGGACCAGGCCCAGGCGGCGCGACGGACCCGGAAGGCGGTCCTCGGGGTCCATCTGCTCGGTCCAGGCCAGGTCCCAGCGGTTCACCCGGGGCGTCAGCAGGCGCAGGAGCACGGGGCCCAGGATGAGGGCGATGACGGCATTGTTGATAAAAACCGCCACGGCAATGACCGAGAAGGGCAGGAGTTTGAAGACCTCCAGCCCAAAGCCGATCACCAGGGCGCAGGCCCAGGCGCCCAGGACCACGGCGGCGACGAAGCGCGGCACATGGCGGCCCAGATCGGCCAGCGGCCGGTCGCCCCAGAGCTTGTAGGTCAGGTAGGCGGCCAGAAAATTCCCCCAGAAACCGAAGAAACTGCCCACCCCCAGGGTGCCGAAAAAGTCGCCGATAAGGTTGCCGAAGGCGGCGCCCCAGGCTCCCGCCGGGCCAAAAATGAGGCCGAAGACCACGGGAATGACATTGGCGGGGCGTAGTTCCGTGAGGCCCGGGATGAGGGGGATGCCCTTGAAGGGGATGAGGATGGCGGCGAAGCTCCCGGCGGTGAGCACCGTCAGGACCACCATGGTCGAATAATTCCACATGCGCCAGACTTCCCGCATCCGCCCAGGCTCCCGGAGCCCATTCTACCGCATCGGGGCCGCGGGGGCAATGACGCCCTGGGGTGGCGCGATGCAGATAACGTGATTAAGAGAAAGTTAGCCGGGCTTGAAAATCGCTGCGGCTGACCCGGTTTAGGGAGATGGTCGCGGCGATAATCAGGCCGGAAGCAGGTTCATGGGGCCCCGGCCCCGTGACGGCCAGGCCTCTTCCGGGGAGAACTAGCTTGCAGCCGGCGCTGTTTTTCTCTACAATTTCAAAGTCAAAGACTGGAGGCGGGCTTTGCCCGCCTGGCCGCAGACAGCCGGGAATCGGGGGCATGACCCGGAGCCGTGTCCCGGAGGTCCGCTCTGTTATTAGTGTAGGTTGAAGAGAATTAAACGGCCCTCTGGCGAAAAAAGCGAAAAAGCAAAAACTTCGCTTAATCTGACCGGCTCCCGGCCTGGAAGGCAGAGGGCGATAGTTGGAGAGCCCGTCCGGCTCCGGCGGGCCATCCTCCCTTGAGGCCCGGACCAGGGGCGCCACAGGGTGCTAGCGGATATTAGTTGCAGTAAAAAAAGGAGTTTGATTATTATGTCAAACCGGAGAGTCGGGGTCTATGTGGACTCCATGAATATCATGCGTTGCGGCGGCTACGGCATGCGCTATGAAGTGATTCGCCGCTTTGTCGGCCGGGACGGCGACGAAGTGATGCGCCTCAATGCCTACGTCGCCATTGATGAAGAGCGCGCTATTTCTGATCCTAATTACAAAACCACCTTGAATTTCATCCTCACCCTGCGGGATTTAGGTTTCAAAGCCATTGAGAAGCCCATCCGGTGGTACACCGATGAGTCGGGCCGGACGTACGGCAAGGCCAACCTGGACATGGAAATGGGCCTGGACATCGTGTCCCAATCGGACCGTCTGGACATGATCTACCTGTTCACCGGTGACGGCGATTTCTGCAGCGTGGTCACCATGGCGCAGAACAAAGGCTGCCGGGTGGAACTGGTAGCCTTTGCCAATGTCTCGGGGCGGCTGCGCCGGGAGGTGGACCTGTTCGTGCCCGGATACCTGGTGCCGGGGCTGTTGCCCACCACCCCGCCTTTTGCCGGGGCCCCGCCCTGGGGGGAAGCGGGCAGCCGGGTGCGGGGGGTGTGCACCAAATACTTTCAGGACCGCTCCTACGGATTTTTCCGGTTCATGGCCAGCTTCGGCAAGGTCTGGGTCACCGACACCCGCCTGGAAGAATCTCCCTATACCTCGGTGTTTTTCATGGAAAAGGACCTGCCGCCGGGAGTGCATCGCGAAAATTTGCCCTCCCGGGATTATATCTTCGAGTTCACGCTCACCGAGGGGGAAAAAGGGTTTGTGGCCTCGGATATTGATTTGAATTATAAGTATTAGCGTGTAGCTGTTAGCAATTAGCTCTTAGCAGTTAGCCAAAAGGGCAAGACATCCTGGTCAACCGTGTTAGTCGGATATCAGCTGTTTTTCCTAACGGCTAACGGCTAATTGCTAACTGCTACCACAAGGAGGGCCCATGGGCCAGAAACTGCGCGTGCTGTTTGTTGCTTCCGAAGGGGTGCCCTTTGCCAAGACCGGAGGTCTGGCTGATATCGTGGGGACCCTGCCCCAGGCCCTGGAGGAACTGGGGGTCGAAGTCAAGGTCCTCATGCCTTACTACGGCATGGTGAAGCAGGGGAAGACGCCCACCACCCTCATTGCCGAGGATTTGGAGGTGAACCTGGGGCTGATCAACCACACCTTCAACCTCATGGCCCCCGCCGCCCCGGGGTCGCCGTTTTATTTCGTCGAGCGGGACGAGTTTTACGAACGGAGCCAGCTCTACGGCACCCCCCGGGGGGATTACTTCGACAACCTGGAGCGCTTCGCCTTTTTCTCCGGCGCGGTCCTGCCCTTTTGCCGGGCCCTGGACTTTAAGCCCGACCTGATTCACTGCCACGACTGGCAGAGCGCCCTGGTGCCGGTGTACCTAAGGCAGCGCTGGGCCGGCGAGGACATCCTGGCCGGGGCCAAGACGGTGTTTACCATCCATAACCTGGCCTACCAGGGCCTCTTTCCCCGGGACAAGTACCCCTTGCTGGGCCTGGACTGGTCCTTTTTCAGCATCGACGGGCTGGAGTATTATGACCAGATCAACCTGCTCAAGGGCGGCATCGTCGGCGCCGACGCGGTCACCACGGTGAGCCCGCGCTACAGCGTCGAGATCCAGACCCCCGAGTGCGGCTGCGGCCTGGAGGGGGTGCTGCGCACCCGGGCCGAGCAGCTGCACGGCATCTTGAACGGGGTGGATTATCAGGATTGGAGCCCCGAGACCGACTCCCTGATCCCGGCCAAATTCAGCCGCAAAGATCTCGCCGGCAAGGCCGCCAACAAGACGGCCCTGATGGAGGCCTTCGCCCTGGACCCGAAACTGGCCGACGCTCCCATCCTGGCCATCATCTCCCGGCTGGCGGACCAGAAGGGCTTCGACCTGGTGGCCCAGATTATGCCCCAACTCATGAAAGAGAAGCTCATGGTGGTCATCCTGGGCACCGGCGAGGAGAAGTACCACCGCTGGCTGGAGGCCGAGGCCCCCAAGTACAAGGGCAAGCTGGGGGTGAAGATCGCCTTTAACAACCAGTTGGCGCACCTCATTGAAGCCGGGGCCGACATGTTCCTCATGCCGTCGCGCTACGAGCCCTGCGGCCTGAACCAGATCTACTCCATGAAGTACGGCACCATTCCCGTGGTCCGGGCCACCGGGGGCCTGGCCGACACCGTGACCCCGGTGGGGGATGCCAAGGCGCCGGGCACCGGCTTCGTGTTCACCGACTACACCCCCGAGGCCTTCCTCAAGGCCATCCACACCGGCCTCAACGCCTACACCAATAAGGACCTGTGGCGGCGCATCATGGAACACGCCATGAGCCAGGACTTCTCCTGGAAGGTCTCGGCCCGGAAGTACCTGGAACTCTATAAAAGCTTGGTGTAGGGGCGGACCAGCGTGTCCGCCCTCAAAAGGGCGCACACCCAGGTGCGCCCTTACGGGAAAGAGGCTTTTCTTACTTCTATGAGCGCAACTTGGTATAAGGCGATTTGGAGAAAAAACGAGTATTTTAATGGACAAATCAAACCTTCGATGCTTTAATGCCTACGCAATTAAAAAGAATCAAGACCGAACATAATGTGGGGACATAAGGTCACGGGACGCTAGTCAGGGGAAGACCGCCGGATTTCCGGGTTCCAGTCGCCGCCGCCAGGTGGCTTTTTTTTGCGGGTGAAACCCCTGGGCCCCGAATAGCCTATTAGGAGGAAGCGATGAGGATAGCGAACTTAAGGTACTTAGTCGGTCTTTTGGCAATTGTCTTGTGCTTGTCGGCGGGTCCGGCATGGGCGGCTGGGAAGATGATCGACCTGGGGACCCTGGGAGGCAACAGCAGCAGTGCTTATGCCATCAATAACCGCGGCCAGATTGCGGGCTGGTCTAGCACCTCGGTTGTCGGGGAATCGCATGCTGCTCTCTATACTGACGGGGCCTGGCACGACCTGAGCACCCTGGGGGGAAAAATCAGTAACGGCTACGGGGTCAACGACCTGGGCCATGTGGTGGGCTCCTCTCGTGACTTAGCCGGGCACATACACGCCTTTCTCTGGACCCCCGAGGGCGGAATGATTCAACTGTCCAACATTCCAGGCACTTTTAGCACTGCCTTGGGCATTAACAACAGCGGTCAGATTGTGGGCGAGTACAAGGACGACACCGACAATAAAACCAAAGGCTTTCTCTGGTCCGGGGGGGTGATGACTCCCCTTACCCTGGGAGGGGGTTACGGTTTCGCTCACGCCATTAACGACAACGGCCAGGTAACGGGCTATGGCACGAACAGCGACGGCTTTGACCACGCCTTTCTCTATGACATCAACAGTAAAGACATGGCCGACCTGGGCGCTATGGGAGGGTATTATAGTTACAGCGTGGCATGGGGCCTGAATGACCTGGGCCATGTGGTGGGCCGCTCCAACTTCAGCGCCAATTCGGATGACCAGCACGCCTTTCGCTATGTGGCGGGTGCTTGGACCGACTTGGGTGTCCTGAGCGGCAGCCGCAGTGAGGCTTTCGGTATCAACAACCGCGGCCAGATTGTGGGCGAGTCCTATGCCGTCAGCGGCACGCGGATACATGCCTTTGTTTATGCCGACGGGGTTATGACCGATTTGAACACCCTGGGATGGACTGAAAGTTCTGCTCGGGGCATCAACGAGCGGGGCCAGATTGTGGGCTATTTCACTGATGCTTCGGGTACCCGGGCCTTTTTGTACAATCCCGTGGTTTCCGTGCCGAGCCTTTTATTACTGCTGGAATAGGATTAGTGGCGATGGCGGCAGGGCGTTTAAGTTACTTAATCTCGATATATTCAGGTTAAGATAAGTTTCGCCCGGGGCTACGTGTTCCCCAATCCCCAAGACCATTATGAGCATCTCAAGATAGGATTGGGGATGCTCAAGCGAACGGGGCAGGGCCCTTAAACACGAAAAACCCTGAGCCCCCCTCGCCAAAATCCCCTACGCCTTGAACCGCCGCAGGCGCAAAGAGTTGGTCACTACGCTCACCGAACTCATGGCCATGGCCAGGGCGGCTAGCGCCGGGTTGGCAATCATGCACCATACATGGCTGTTAACCAATGAGGTTATCGTAGTCGGCGTGGCTGCCGATCCAAAACCACAGCACGCCGTCCGGGATGCCGACACCCAAGGCGCGGTACGTCAGTCCGATGCGGACGGACCAAAAACGGCCAATCTTTTTGAAATGTAAGGAGGGGTGGCGGGGGTCGTTTTTCAGCAGGGCGAAGCTCTTGCCGGCAAGCTGCTGAACCGGCTTGGGGAGAGCTTAAGCAGGTCCAGAACTGCGGTGAGGCCAAGTATTTCAAATCTCGCGGCACTCGCCGCCTGCCAAAGTTTTAAGCGCGGCCTTTGCCAAGGCGTCTAATTTGCCCGCCTGCACATCCTCTTCTATTTGCCGGTCCCAGGCCTCGGCATCGAAATCATGGAACCACTTGCGAAAGGCCGCCAGTTCCGAGGGCGAAAATTCCCGGATCTCACGCCCGATCTTCTCGATCTTATCCATAATTGTGGTTCTCCTATCAAAAAATCATAATCCTTTCATCGATTTTATGCAAGAAATGAACCGCAGCCGCAACGGCATGGTGCGCGGTGCGCACCCTACATTTTGCTTTCAGCGGTAGGGGCGACCCGGCGGGTCGCCCCTACTTGCTTAAGGGATTGGGGGAGGGGGAAAGGGCACTTACGAAAAAGCCCTTTGCCCCCTCGCCAATAACCATGCCTCGTAGGGGCGGGTTTCAAACCCGCCCCTACATGTCAGCCCTTAAAACGTCGAAGCCGCAAAGAGTTGGTGACCACGGACACCGAGCTCATGGCCATGGCCAGGGCGGCCAGGGCCGGGTTCAGGGTCCAGCCCCAGATGGGGTAGAAGACCCCGGCGGCCACGGGGATGGCTACGATGTTGTAGCAGAAGGCCCAGAAGAGGTTCTGGCGGATGATGTGCATCATCTGCCGGGCAAGTTTGATGGCCGCCGGGATGAGGTCCAGGTCGTCCCGGATGAGGGTCAGGTCCGCGGCCTCCAGGGCCACGTCGGCGCCGGTGCCCAGGGCGATGCCGACGTCAGCCTGCGCCAGGGCCGGGGCGTCGTTGATGCCGTCTCCCACCATGGCCACCACTTCGCCCGCAGCCTGGAGTTCCGCCACCTTCTTGGCCTTGTCGCCGGGCAGCACTTCCGCCAGCACGTCTTCGATGCCGATGCTCTTGGCCACGGCGGCGGCGGTCATTTTATTGTCGCCGCTCAACAGGAGAATCTTCAACCCCATGGTCTTCAACGCCGCCACGGTCTGGGCCGCCCGGGGCTTAATGGTGTCCGCCGCGGCGATCACCCCCACGGGAAGGCCCCCCACGGCCAGAAAGATGGCGGTTTTGCCCTCCCGGGATAGCCGGTCCTGGTAGTCGGCAAGTTCTTCGGAGGCGACGCCCTTGCCGGCCAGAAAGGCCAGGTTCCCCAGGAGCGTCTCCTGGCCGTCGATTTTGGCCTCCACCCCCATCCCCGGCACGGCCTGAAAATCATCCACCCGGGGCAGGGTCAAATTTTGAGCTTTGGCGGCGCGGGTGACGGCCTCGGCCAGGGGATGCTCCGATTTTTCCTCCAGGGCCGCGGCCTGGGCCAGGACCTCAGCCGCGCTCCAGGGCTCCCAGGTGTGGACATCCGTCACCTGGGGGGCGCCCCGGGTGAGGGTGCCGGTCTTGTCGAAGACCACGGTGGTGAGGCGGTACCCCCGTTCCAGAGGTTCGCCGCCCCGCATGAGAATTCCCAACTCGGCGCCACGGCCCGAGCCCACCATGATGGCGGTGGGTGTGGCCAGGCCCATGGCGCAGGGGCAGGCGATAATGAGCACCGCCACCATGCTGATGATGGCCCGGCTGAAGGCGGGCTCCGGCCCCCAGAGGTACCAGGCCAGGAAGGTAGCCGCGGCCAGAGCCATGACCACCGGCACGAACACGGCCGCCACCCGGTCCACCAGGCGTTCGATGGGGGCCTTGCTGGTCTGGGCCTCATCGACCAACCGGATGATCTGGGACAGCACCATGTCCTGGCCCACCCGGGTGGCCTTGAAGACCAAAAAGCCCCGGTGGTTCAGGGTGGCCCCCCAGACCTCGGCTCCCGGTGCCTTCGGCACGGGCATGCTCTCGCCGGTGAGCATGGATTCGTCCACGCTGCTGTTGCCCTCGGCCACGACCCCGTCCACGGGGATTTTTTCCCCGGGCCGCACCACCACCAGGTCACCCACCGCGACTTCCGCCAGTTCTACTTCCTGCTCAACCTCGCCCCGGCGCACCCGGGCGGTGGGTGGGGCCAGGGCGAAGAGACGCCGCAGCGCCTCCGAGGCCCGGCCCCGGGTGCGGGCTTCCAGCCAGCGGCCCAGGAGGATGAAGGTGATAATCATCACCGCGGTGTCGTAGTAGACCGCGGGTTCATGACCCGCCGCGGCCACGGTCTCCGGGAAGAAGGTGACCCAGGCGGAGTAGAAGTAGGCGGCGGAGGTGCCCAGGACCACCAGGGTGTCCATGTTGGTGGACCGGTGCCGGGCGGCGCTGTATGCCCCGGCAAAGAACGAGGCGCCGGAGTAAAACATCACCGGGGTGGCAAAGATGAGCAAGACAAAGGCCATGGCGCGGTGGCTGAGGCCTACCGCAGCCGTAATCGGGGGAATCATCGAGAGCCACACCGGTAGACTCAGGACCAGGGCCAGGAGGAAGCGCCGGCGAAATTCTTTGACCTCGGCTTCCGGGGAGCGGGGGGCCCGCTGCTCCCTGGACGTGCCTTCCACTGCGTAACCCGCATCCGTAACCACCGCGGTGAGGGCCGCAGGTCCGGTGAGGTGCGGATCATACTTTACCTTGGCCTGGCGGGTGGCCAGGTTGACCGTGGCCAACTCCACCCCGGGG
>JAUSOZ010000121.1 GCA_030655955.1 Deltaproteobacteria bacterium | reverse complement strand
TATTCCTTTAGGCAAGGCCGGGGGTGCAGGGCTCAAGGTTTACTCCTCATTAGTCAGATTTTAGTTTATCAATTATTTATAAAATATCTTGCAGGGTATGTAAACCGTAATTTTCCTGGCCCTGGTGGAAGCGGCAGCCGGGGAAAATATTGACTTTCTGGCTGTCATTCGGTATGGTAAACAGGTTTTGTGTTTTTACCTAATTATTACGGGAGCTTCAGGCTAGCGGCACTGCTGGTCCCAGGCGGCGCCGGTACGCAGACGGCTTCAGGGCCCGACAGGCTCCCGGGGTGCAAGTCCAACCGCCACGCCATAGGCCAGCCGAACTTATGTTTAAACGACTGCTGCAGCGGTTTCGCCAAGATCGGGGTCTCCAGAAGGCCACGGTGCGCATCGACTTCTTCCCCGAGAACCAGGTTACGCCCCAGATCTTCTGGCTGAGCAGCAACTCCCCCGAGGCCGACACCGTCCCTTTGATCCTCCTGGTTTATGCCCGCGTCCTCTATGAACTGGCGGAATTGAACGAAGGCCGGGTGGCCCGGGAACTGATCCGCTTCCTGGATCAGGTCTGCGCCCGGGTGCTGGATGGCGACGGCCCGCCCCAGCGGCCCCGCCTGCCCCTGGGCCACTTGAAACTGGCGGCCGAGTCCGACCAGCCCGCTCTCAAGTCATACCGGGCGGAGTTCTACGAGTTTGCCGCCGGCGGCTATCGTCTGGATTTTGAGGCGAGCCTGGGGAAAGAGGGCTTCTACCTGCCCGGGGCCTTTCTGGTCCTGCTGCAATCCTGCCTGGACAGCCTGGCGGACGACCCCCTGCGCCGCCTGACCCGGGGACTGGGGCGCCTCCACATCTACTACCGCTATCGCCGGGATTTCTGGGAAGGCGGGGCGCTCACCGCCGGCCCCATCTTCGCCCTGGGAACCGAAGAAATCCGCCCCGAGAACACCACCCCGGAGGTGTGAGGCAGCGGTCCATATTTTTGCTGTACCTCCCCCCCAAAACCCACTTGACAATACACCATAATGGTGTAAAACATGACCGATAAGCGCCAACCTACCTACGACCTGGCAGCCTTCAAGGCGGCGTTTAGCCGCATGGAAAGGCTGGCCGTTACCGGCACGGCGTTAAGGAGTGCTGCCGCTCTGGGATTTGGGCGCGCCGAGATCGTGGCCACGATCCAGACCATGCAACGGGAGCACTTCTACAAGTCCATGACGGCCTATGCCGATCACCGGCTTTGGCAGGACGTTTATCACGTACCCTCATCGGTTGGGGTGCTGTATGTCAAGTTTACCGCGGATGTTTTAACTGAGTTTTTGTTGCTCTCGTTCAAGGAGAAAGACCATGAAGGCTAATCCCGTCTGTCCGAAAACGGGTCTGCCGATGCTCCGCGGGGTGCGCCCCATGACCTTGACTTATAAAGCCGAGTCCATCACTTTTGAGATGCCCGGCTGGTATTGCGGCGAGTGCGAGGAGAGCGTGCACACCGGCAAGGACATGCAGGTATCCGACCGCAGGTTGAATCGGCTGAAAGCGCAGGGCGAAGGGTTGCTGACGCCGGAGAATATCCGGCGCATCCGCCAGAAACTTCGTCTTTCTCAGGAGGCTGCCGGGCTGCTGATTGGCGGCGGGCCACGGGCCTTCCAGAAATACGAAAGCGGCGACCTGCTGCCGAGCCGGGCGATCAGCAGCGCCTTGGTTCTCCTCGATCACGACCCGGACAGCCTAGCGGTTCTGAAAAAATGGCAGGACGCGAGCCAGGCCCCTGCCCCGCCGTCCGCCGAACCTCAGCTTTGAGGTATTAAAGGCTCCATATTCGGATCGTGGCTCGTCCTGGCGCGGCGGTGAGGCTGAGGGATTTTTTCCAGGGCATCGCCGATTGCCCGGCGTGTTGAGCGCCATGAGGCGGTCAGCCGCGTGCAGGCGGTCGAGCCGCAACATGGCTGGCCGCTCGAATCCCTGGAACGCCTTAACCCGAACGCCTTCGAAAAAGGCATCCCAAAAGGATTTGGCTTCGGCGTCTTCCGAGGCTTCATCGGCCCATTCACGGGAGAATGTCAGGGCGCGGTCTTTAATCTCGTTCCACGATAGGGGCATAGCGACGGAGCCTTATCAGGGTTGAGGCTGCGAATTATCTCCCGGTTTTTTCACTACCTGGGCAAGGGTCGGCAAGTCTTTGATGGTTTCTCCGGATTTATGCTCGGCCAGGCGCAGCTCGTAGAGCTTTTGCAGGTTCAGCCAGAACTCCGGGCTGGTGCCGAAGAAATGCCCCAGGCGCAAGGCCGTGTCCCCGGTCACGGCGCGCTGGCCGTTCAGGATTGCGGTGATGCGGTTGGTGGGCACCTTGAGCTGGCGCGCCAATGCCGCGGCGCTCATGCCCAGCTCTTCAAGTTGTTCGGCGAGATGTTCGCCGGGATGGATGGCACTGCGTCCCATGATGCACCTCAATGGTAATCGATGATTTCAACATTGACCGGTCCCGGCGTACCCCTCGGCCACTCGAAGCAAATCCGCCATTGGTCATTGATCCGGATGCTGTATTGGCCCTGACGGTCGCCCTTGAGCGCTTCCAGACGGTTGCCGGGCAAGTCCAGATCCTGGAGCGACATGGCCGCGTCGAGTTGGTCGAGCCGCATTTCCGCCTTGCGCTCGAATCCGGTGAAGGCTTTGATCCACT
This sequence comes from Deltaproteobacteria bacterium, assembly GCA_030655955.1. GTDB lineage: Bacteria > Desulfobacterota > Desulfobaccia > Desulfobaccales > 0-14-0-80-60-11 > 0-14-0-80-60-11. The sequence continues at coordinate 5,531 of JAUSOZ010000121.1, read as the reverse complement.
TCCCTTCGGCGAACTGTCGGGTTCGCTTGTCTTTGAAGCTCACGATCATCAGCCTAAAATATAAAGTTAATTATGCGTTACGTCAAGGATAATTACTGTCGTCTGCCTCGTTGCCGGGCTTTGCCGGGCGTAGCGGCCAGCCAGGCGTGGGCGGCGGCCGCGGCAAGAAGCTCAATTAGGGCTGCACATCGTCCCTCGTCCTGGCACCCTCGTGAGGCTGAGGGATTTTTTCCAGGGCCTCGCCGATTGCCTGCGCCGCCAGCCGCAGTTCGTAATTTTTTTGCAGGTTCATCCAGATATCCGGGCCCGTGCCGAACCACCGCCCGAGACGCAAGGCCGTATCACCCGAGATGCCACGCTTGCCGCGGATGATCTCGGTAATTCGGTTCGTCGGCACCCCCAATGCCTTGGCCAGCTCGTTGGCACTCATGCCCAGCGCCTGCAACTCGTCGGCCAGGTGCTCCCCTGGATGGATGATTAACCGTGCCATAAGTCACCTCCTAATGGTAATCCACGATTTCCACATTAAGCGGCCCCGGGAAGTCTTCCGGCCAGGCAAAGCAAATCCGCCATTGATCATTGATGCGGATGCTGTACTGGCCTTGGCGATCCCCCTTGAGCCCTTTAAGCCGATTGCCCGGCGTGTTGAGCGCCATCAGGCGGTCCGCTGCGTGCAGACGGTCGAGCCGCAACATGGCTTGCCGCTCGAATCCCTGGAACGCCTTAACCCGGGCGCCCTCGAAAAAGGCGCGGGTCCGCTTGTCGCGGAAACTTATAATCATTCATTACCCTACCAGATTATATGTTATACGTCCAGCATATAATTTCAAGACTCTTTGAGGAGGGAAAAATCGGCCCGGGGACCTGGTCTATCGGGCGGGCGCGGGTTTTAGGCGGACATGCGTTGCAGCAGGCTGGCCTTGATGCGGTCGAACTCCTCGGGGCTGATAACGCCGTCGTCCCGGAGCTTGATGAACTCCTCCAGTTCCTCCCGGAGGCGTTCCGGCGGCAGCCAGGCGGGGGGAGCGGCGGCCACGGCCTCGGCCTCGCCCTCCAGGGTGAGAGGGCCGGCCAGGGCCAGGGGCTGTGGCCGCCCCGCCGGGAGGCTGCCCTGCGTCAGGCTGTGGGCGCCCGCATAGCGCAGGGTGAAAATGCCGTTCATCAGGGAGATTTCCACGTCCTTGCCGCTGGCGGTGGCCTCCCGCATCAGGTCCTGGAAGTCGCCGGTCTGGGCCGCCATCTTGGCCTTGATGATCCCCCAGCGGCGATAGAGGCGCCAGACGATATAGCCCAGCAGACAGGCGAACCCGGCGAAGATATAGGCGTTGAAGCCCAGGATGCCGGTGACCCACACCAAAGCGATGATGAGGACGAAGGGGATGGCGATGAGAAAGATCAACAGGCTGTAAAAATTAGCCATATTCCCCAGGGAGGAAACCGAGGCGTCTACCGGATCTTTCTTAACGCGAGAGAAGAATTTGCCCATGTTGTTGTTCCTGATGCAGTTTGAAGCCGAAGTCCTTTAAGGGTACCATTTTTATGCAAAGTTGCAAGACCGGGGCCGGGTCTCAGTCGCGGGTGGAGTGGGCCGGCGCCCTTTTATACCGAGTCGCAATCAAAAAATGCGGAATTGTAGGGGCGCACCCGTGTGTGCGCCCTCAAGTCAGGGCGGACACATGGGTCCGCCCCTACGGGGAATTTTCCGTTTGTTAGCAAATTAGTAGTAATTGCCCTTTTCAAGCGGTAGTGCGAGCCTCCGTGCCCGCCGCCGGGTTGGCTCATGGTGCGCAGTGCGCACCCTACGGGAGACTTTTTCCTTATCCAGGGACCAGGGCGGTTCGCGAACCGCCCCTACGAAAGATCGTTAACTCCTTGTCAGTCTTCACCCGGCCTGGAAAAAGGCCCGGAAGGCCTTGAAGGTCATGTAGAGGTCGGCCTTGGAGGCCACCTCAAAGGGCGAGTGCATGGAGAGCAAGGGCGTGCCGCAGTCGATGATCTCCATGCCGTACACCGCCAGGTACTTGGCGATGGTGCCGCCGCCGCCTTCGTCCACCTTGCCCAACTGGCCCGCCTGCCAGACGACCCCGTGGGCCTGAAAAATCTTCCGGATCCAGGCCACATACTCGGCGTTGGCGTCGCTGGTGGAATACTTGCCGCCGCTGCCGCCGTATTTGTGGAAGCAGACGCCGTAGCCCAGCCGGGCGGCGTTGCGTTTTTCGTGGACCTCGGGGAAATCCGGGTCCAGGGCCCCGGTGACGTCGGCCGACAGGGCTTTGCTGGCCATGAGCACCCGGCGCCGGGCCTGGGGGCTTTCGCCCTGGCGTTCCAGGAGGATCGCCACGATCTCGTTTATAAGGAAGCTCCTGGCGCCGGTATTGCCTTCGCTGCCGATTTCCTCTTTGTCGTAGAACAGGCCCACGCTGGTATGCTCCGGTTCCTGCACGTCCAGCAGGGCGGCCAGGGCGGCGTAGGCGCAGGAGCGGTCATCCTGGCCATAGCCCCCCACCAGGCTGCGGTCAAAGCCCAGGTCCCGGGCCGGGCCAGCGGGCACCACCTCGAGTTCGGCGCTGATCAGGTCCTCCTCGCCGATGCCGTAATGGTCTTCCAGGTATTTCAGCAGGCAGAGCTTGACGCGTTCCTTGGTCTCGGCGTCTCCCAGGGGGAGGGAGCCCACCAGGACATTGAGCTTTTCCCCCTCGAAGGCATCGGACACCTTTTTGTCCATCTGGGCCTTACGGGCCAGGTGGGGCAATAGATCGAGCACGGAAAAGACCGGATCATGGGGGTCCTCGCCGACGGTGAGCTGCACCCGGGTGCCGTCGGCCTTGACGATCACCCCGTGAATGGCCAGAGGCCGGGCCAGCCACTGGTATTTCTTGATGCCGCCGTAGTAATGCGTCTTCAAAAAGGCCAGGTCGGTGTCTTCATAGAGCGGGTACTGTTTCAGGTCCAGCCGGGGCGAGTCGATGTGGGAGGCCACGATACGGAGCCCCTCGGTCAGGGGCCGGCGGCCCTGAACCACCAGGACGATGACCTTGCCGCGATAATTATAATAACCGCGGGGGCCGGTCTCCTTGCCGGTCAGGTCCACAAAGCCCAGGGCCTTGGCCTGGCGTTCGATCTCCACCACCGCCTCGCGTTCGGTCTTGGCCCGGTCCAAAAAAGTCTTGTAATGGTCGCCGTAGGCGAAGATGGCGTCCCGTTCGGCCTGATCCACCTGGTCCCAGACCATTTTGGGGTTGACGGCCAGACGGTCGCGTAATTGTTTCAGTTCGTCCTTGTCCTGGACCTCCATACTCATTTCATCCTCCCTCGGTGAAAACCGTAAAAAATGCGCCAGGCGTGTCGCCGGCGCCAGTTAGACGGGTGCTTTTGGGAACCTGCCGAAAAAATAGTAAATAAAAAACATGGTCACGCAGCGCGACGCCTGAAATTTATTTGATTTAACGGGGCGGTAAGCTCTCACTACCAGAGCCTTGAAAAAATAATAAACTTTTCCTATGGAATGAAAACGGTTATGCCGATTCAATGGGATAATCGACTAATAAATAACACGATTCTCGGGAAGAAACAACGGTTAGAGACGATTCCGGGGACAAGACGGTTGACTTAAGCAGGGAAAATTAATAAATTTATTAGATGAATAGATGAATCGCCAAAGATGCGAGAGTGGCGGAATTTGGCAGACGCACTGGGTTTAGGGTCCAGCGGGTTAACCGTGGGGGTTCGAGTCCCCCCTCTCGCACGCCAGGACGGGGAAAAGTCAGATCGGGGGCCTGCCCTCCTGAACGCTTATAAAAATATAAAGAATTTAAATTTACGCAAGATTGTGAGCCAAGAAGATGACAGAAAGCGCCTTGAAGGTGGAGATGGAGAATCTCAGCGAAGTCAAACGGAAATTAACGATCGAGGTCCCCTCCACCGAGGTGACCCAGGCAGTAGACCGGGCCTACCGGGAATTGGCCAAGAAGGCCAAAGTCAAGGGCTTCCGGCCGGGCAAGGTGCCGCGGTCCGTGCTCGAGATGTATTACCACAAAGACATCGACCATGATGTGTCGGAAACCCTGGTGCGCCAGTCCCTGGCAGAGGCTTTGAAGGACAAGGGCCTGGACGCCATCAATCTGAGCTGGCCGGAGCCGGTGCCGCCGGTGGTGGCCGGGGAGGATTACTGCTACAGCGTCGAGATCGAGGTCGAGCCGGAGTTTGCCGCCGAGGACTATCTGGGGCTGACGCTGGCGGCGCCGGAAGTAATGGTAACCGACGCCGAGGTGGAGGCCCGGCTGGAGGAGATCCGGCAGGGCAACGCCATCCTGAAACCCCCGGCGGAAGACCGGCCCGTTCAGGAGGGGGACTTCGTGGTCCTGGACCACCAGGCCCATTTCGCCGGGCAGCCGGTGGAGGGCGGCAAGTCGGAAGGCACGTATGTGGAGGTGGGGAGCGGCAAGTTCAACGCCGAGTTCGAAACCAACCTCCTGGGCCTCAAGGCCGGAGCGGAAGCGCGCTTCCCCGTGTCCCTGCCCGATGATTTCGCCAATCCCCTCATTGCCGGCAAGGTCGTCGATTTCGCGGTGAACGTCCGGGAAGTCAAGGAGAAAGTGGTCCCCGAACTGGACGACGCCTTTGCCAAGAACCTGGGGGGCAACTTTCAAACCGAGGCCGACTTGCGCACCGCCGTGCGAGAGGATATTATTAAGGGAAAGGAACAGGAGAGGCAGGCCTTACTGGAAAACCAGGTGTCGGACCAATTACTGGCCCGGCATCAATTTGAGCTGCCGCCCTCTCTCGTGACCCAGGAACAAGAGAACATGTTGCGGGAGCAGATGGACCGTTTCCGGCAGCACGGCATGGACACCGCCGGCATGGACCCGGCCAGGATACTAGAGGTCCTGAAACCCATGGCCGAGCGCCGGGTGCGGGTCAGGCTGATTCTGTCCCGCATCGCCGACCAGGAGAACCTGGCGGTGGACGAAGGCGAAATGGATGCCGCCCTGGCCCGGATTGCAGTCAACAACCGCCGGGACGTGGTCGAGATCAAGAAGTTTTATGAGGAACACGATCTGCTGGGGGCCCTTAGGCGGACGCTCCTGGACGACAAGACCATGAAACTGTTGCTGGATAAAGCCGAGATCACTGCCGCGGCGGCCGAACCCGCGGAGCCGGCAGGAGAAAAGGAGTAGAATGCAGTTAATTCCCATGGTAGTGGAGCAGAGCAGCCGGGGCGAGCGGGCTTACGACATCTATTCCCGGCTTCTGAGAGACCGGATCATTTTTTTGGGGACGGCCATCAATGATGATGTCGCTAACCTGGTGATCGCCCAACTGCTGTTTTTGGAGGCAGAGGATCCCGACAAGGAAATCAACTTTTACATCAACTCTCCCGGCGGTCTGGTGACCTCCGGGATGGCTATATACGACACCATGCAGTACATCAAGAGCCCGGTGGCCACCCTGTGCATGGGCCAGGGGGCGTCCATGGCGGCGCTGCTGTTGGCCGCGGGCGCCCAGGGTAAAAGGTTTGCCCTGCCCCACGC
>JAUSOZ010000064.1 GCA_030655955.1 Deltaproteobacteria bacterium | reverse complement strand
TCTTTGGTTAAATTCCCTCGCACAAGGATCCGGATTAAAGTCGTGTCCGATATCGTACATGGTACCGTTCAGGTTCGATGACCCATGCGGATGTGGATCATATAACCACGCCTCAATAGCCGGTCGGTTAGACCTAAATCTACCCCTCTTCTTGTAGGGGCGCACCCGCGTGTGCGCCCTCGATCCAGGGCGGACACATGGGTCCGCCCCTACAAAAGATAAATTACCTTTATGACCGCAACTTGAGACCTCTACGAAAGTCTCATGGAGGATAGCCGCCCTCGGCTGTCCATACCCTATTGAGACGCAAACGATGGCGCCTACGCTACATTTTGATGAGGAAGGATAGCGATAGAGACTTTCGCAGAGGTCTCAACTTGGTAGGAGCATTAAAGAGATGGTTGGCAGGGACGTCAGCGCCCAGCCGGTATTTGCGGCCAGCCGCTAGGTCTGAGCCGGCACCTGCCGGTAATCGCCGCTCGGGCGAGGGGAGCAGAGCCGCTCCCGCTCCATACGAAAGGCGCCGTCCATGAGCACTTCCAGGTTGACCACGTCCTCCCGGTTATAGGACAGGAGCAGGTCCAGGGCGCCCTTTTCCCCGCGCTGGTAGCGCTGCCACAGGAGCACCGCCATGTAGCCGTCCATGCCGTCCACGGCCTTGGGGCGGTGGATGCCGAATCTGGGCTCGATCTTCTTCAGCCCTCCCTTGAACCCCAGGCGGGCCATGAGAAAGCGCAGGTCCACGTGGGCCTGGGGCAGGTTGAGCTCGGGGAAGTAGGCCTTGAGCACCGGCAGGTCGAACTGGGTGCCGTTGAAGGTGACCAGGAGGTCGAACTCGGACAGAACTTGGGGAAACTCTTGCAGATTAAAGCCCTGGACGAACTGGCGCATGTTCTGGCCGTCGTAGAGGCCCACCACCGTCACCAGCAACCCTGGAAAGACTTTGCCGGTGGTCTCGATGTCGAGATAGGCGGTGCGGGGCCGGAACTGGCGAAAAAGGCGCCAGTGCTCCCCAGCCTGGAGCCGGGCGGCGAAATAGGCCGCGTCCTGAGTGTGGTCCAGGGACCCGGTAAGTTCGGTTTTCAGCCAGTCCAGCCGGCCCCGGGACAGGCCCTGAACCCGTTTGGCGGCCAAAAAATCCTCCCAGGTGGCCAGCCCCTGGCGCCAGAAATGCGTCTCCCGCCGGGGCCCCACCCCGGGCAGATGAATGAAGGTGCGCTTTAACATTGTTTAAGCATAACATTGAGGATAGGCTTTGTCACGAGACGGGCATCATCCCTTGCCAAAACACCCCATGCCGGGGGCCTTGAACTTCGGCCCCTCAGGACAAACCTGCTCTACTGGAGAGTGCGAGGCGTCACCCACCGAACCAGGAGGAGAGTCCCCAAAGCCACAAGCCGGATCACCCTTGGCTCTATTGCCGCGGCCGGGGAGGCACTAATTGGTTTTTTTCGAGATAATCAAATATCAGGTCAGCCGCCAGACGGTTGCCAGCCTCGTTCCAATGCGAATCCCTGACGCTATACAGGCGCCTGGTCTTCCCCTGCTCTTGGAATGGCCCCAACAGGTCCAGGCAATGTATGTCATGGGTGCGGCAAAAATTCACGATGAGATTATTGGGATGGCTCAGGTCTAAGTTTTCCGCGGCAATATGTGTATACTTAGTTAAAACCGCATCTCTCAATGCCTGGTCCACCTGGAACTGCTCCGGGAGAATGGCAATGACCAATGTTATCTTGCGCCGGTCACACCAGCCTTTCATTTTCAAGATAATCTCAGAGCACTCTCGCCATTGTTGGTTTAACAATCCCCAATTATTTTTATCAAACATCCAACTTCTCTTCTTTTCAACTTCCAAGAAGGTTGTTTGAGAAAAAGTCCCCACTGGCTGGGACGGCTGGCTTTTGGCCTCCTCTTTTTTCAGTTGGTCATCCCGATAACGGGTATATTTATTTTTGAGGAGCCGGTATAACCGCCAATGACGAAATTGATCGTATTTTAGATATCTTTTGTATAATTTTTTAGGCTCAATAACAAAATTTCCTATATAAACTGAAAAATCGGCTTCTTCAAAATCATTACCCACAAAAAAACCCACCAGGATCAAATCAGGTTTGAATAAATCTCCATATTTATCGATAATATGCCAGTAGTAGCCGGGACCCATCGCCTCCATACCGGCATTGACGATTTCTACTTCACGCTTTCCACTGCCAATAAATTTCTGCTGCAAAAAATTGTTATAGTTTTGCTTCTTCTCCCTCAAGTACACACTGAACGAATCACCCAGCGTCAATATCCTGATAACATCTTTTTTCTTGCTTAAAATATCTTCAGTTAAATAACCCCTTGAGGTATAATCACTTAATTCTCCGACAACATCCACTCCATCAATTCCGGTGAACTGATGCGGATATAACTGTAACCATAGTTCACCTAAAATAGTCAAGATAAATATAGTAACGACGCTTAGTGTTATATTTTTTAGAGCACTGTTAAATTTTTTGGCATCAAATATATCCCATTTATACCTAATTATAACAACTAAAATTAACCCAAATATATAAATGCCAAAAATTTTATAGCTATAAATTGATGCAATAACTGACGTAATTATCACGCCAATGACTGTGTTTCTGTCGATATTTTTCATAATTTGGCTAATCATCTCATCATCTCTCTTACTATCCGCAGCAATTTTTTGGTGATTATATCCAATTTTATTCCTCCTTCAAAATCGCCGCCAAATGTGGCTGGATGGCACGCCAAGCCGGGTAGGCCGCCGCGGCCAGGCTCAGAGTGAGGACCAGAATAAGCGTCTGCCAGTAGATGGCCGGGGTGAAGTGGAGCTGAATGGTCCAGCCGAAGGCCTGCTTGTTGATGACGAAGATGAGCAATAACGACAGCACCGAACCGCAGGCGGCGCCCAACCCAAAACTCAGGCCGCCGGCCAGGCCCGACTCCACCAGGACCATGCCCAAAATTTGCCGCCGGGAGGCACCGATGGCCTGAAGCAGGGCCAGATCCCGCTCCCGTTCCCGGATGAGCACCAGGAAGGTGGTGATAATGCCGAAGACCGCCACCACCACCGCCACCCCCTCCAGGGCGTAGGTCAGGGCGAAGGTCTCGTCGAAGATGCGCAAGATGCCGTTCCTGAGATCCCGGTGAGACAGGGCCAGCAGGCGGTAGCGGTCGCCGTAGCGCTCTTGCAGGCGGGCCTGAACCTGGGGTACCCGGGCGGGGTCCTTGAGGTAGAGGCGCACCGCGTTTAAGTGGGTGTCGCGCCAGAAGCGCCGGAAAAGGGAGATGTCCATCCAGACGCTGGGGCCGTCGGTGCGGTAGTCATAGAAGACCCCGGCGATGGTCAGTGTTTGCGGCCCCGACGGGGTTGGCAGGGTGATGGTCCCCCCCTCTTGCAGATGCAAGGTCTCGGCCAGCGGCTCCGAGATCACTACTGACGGTTTTCGGTTTTCGGTTTCCGGTTTTCGGTTGTCGTCATGCGACATTGTGGCAGTATAATCCTTTTTCCCTGGCCCCTGGCCCATGATCGCTTCCTCCTCGCCCCCGCCCTCAACCCGCCCTACCCTCTCCATGATCGCCCTGGTGTCCCCCTGGCGGAACCAGAGGCCGCCGTGGCGGGCCAAGACCTCGAAGCTGCCGCCGATAACCAGGATATAGCGGTGCTTAAAGGGGATGCGCACACAGCGGTAGAGATAGATGTCAGCCACGTCCGGGTCCTGGCGCAGCTCGGCCAAGACCTCCGGCGGCAGGTACTGGTCGTAGGCCGCGGTGGAAAAGACCGCGGGCCCGAAAAAAATGTCCCCGCTGATGGCCCGGCTCACCCAGTCATTCACCGTCTGCCGGAAGGAGCCGATCATCACCGTCACCGCGATGAGCATCCCCAGGGCGCAGGCCAGGGCGGCGATGGACACGGCGCTGCGGCTCATAGCCCCGGCCAGGTAGCGGCAGCCCAGGTCCCCGGCGGGTCCCAGGATTTTCCGCAAAACCGGCTGCAGGCCCTGCCCCAGCAGGCGGGCCGCCAGGGGCGTGAAGAGGGCAAACCCCAGGAGGATGAGGAAAGCCGCCACAAATCCCGGCCAGGGCGGGCCGTCGTTGATCTTGGCGTAAGCTCCCACCCCCGCCAGGACCAGGGCCACCAGACCCCACCCGAAGATGAGCCCCGCTTTGGACTCGATTATTTCTTCCAGTTCCTCCCGGTGCCACACGGCCCTCAGCTGGGTGCGAGCCGCCTCCCGGGCGGGCAAATAGGCCGCCAGGAGGGTGGCGGCCACGGCCAGGCCCCAGGCCTGGAGCAAGAGGCCTCCCTGAACCCCAACCTCCTGGGCCGCCACCGGCATGTAGAGGGAAGAAAGGTTCTGGGTCATCACCGCCAGGACGCCCCGGGCCAGGCCCACCCCGAGCCCCAGCCCCAGGAGACCTCCCACCAGGCCGCTGGCCAGGCCTTCGGCCAGGAACAGGAGCAGCACCTGGCCCGGGGTCATGCCCAGGGTCCGGAGCAGGCCGATCTCCCGGCGGCGGCGCACCACCGACAGGGTGACGGACTGGTAGATCAAAAACATGCCCACGAACAGAGCGATGGCGCTCAACACCGCCAGGTTGAGGCGATAGGAGGCCACCAGGCCCTCGGTGCGGCTCCCCTGGGCAGACGGCCGCACCACCTCCACCCCGGGCGGCAGCGCTTCCTGCAGGCGTTTTTGAACCTCGGCCGGGGGCCCGGCCCCGATCACGTCGATATAGTCGAGGCCTCCCACCCGGTCCAGAAGTTCCTGGGCCGGGCCGATATCCATGAGCAGCACCGCCCCGTCCAGGGGATAGAGACCGCGGCGGGAAGTGAAGATGCCGGCTACCCGCAGGGCCCGCCGCCGCGGTCCCACCATCACGGCCAGGCCGTCCCCAACCTTCAAGCCCAGGAGCGACGCCAGCGGCCCGCTGACCAGGACCGCGTCGGGCCGGGTGAGCACCTCAGTCCAGGCCGTGTCGCTCAGTACTCCGGCGTGCGCAAATTCGTAATCCCGGAAAGGCCGCTCCGAGAAGGGATCGATCCCCAGGAGCAGGACGGGGCCGCGGTGGACCCCGGCGAGTGAAAGGACGGATTCCACCGCCGGAGCCGCGGCCGCCACCGAAGCCAGGCGCCGCACCTTGACGAACAGCGATTCGTCCAGCGGGGCCCCGGGGGTCTGAATACGCCACTCGGCCTGGCCGGCCACGGCGGTGACCCCGACTTGGAAGCTCTGTAAGGCGCTGGCCGCGGCCAGGGAAATGCTCAGGTAGACCGCGGTCCCCAGGGCGATGCCCAAAATTCCCAGGAGGGTGCGCCCGGGATATTGGGCCAGGTGGCTGAAGGAAATCCTGAAAAGCCAGGCTCTCATGCCAGCAGCCGGCCATCCGCCAGCCGCAACACCCGGTCTGCGGCGCTCCCGGCCTCAGGGGCATGGCTCACCAGGATAATGGTTTTGCCCCATTGGCGGTGCAGGTGAGAGAAGAGTGCCAGTATCTGGGCCGCGGTGACGGAATCCAGGTTCCCGGTGGGCTCGTCGGCCAGAATGACGGCTGGCTGGTTGATCAGGGCCCGGGCAATCGCCGCCCGCTGCATCTCTCCGCCCGAAACCTGGTGCGGTTTGTGCCCCTGGCGGCCGCTCAAACCCACCTCCCCCAACCAGTGCGCCGCCTCTTGCCGAGCCTGGTCGTAGGAAGCTCCCTGGAGAACCCGGGGCAGAGCGACGTTTTCTTCCAAGGTCAACAGGGGCAGGAGGTTGAAGGACTGGAATACCACCCCCACCCGATCCCGCCGGAATTCGGTCCGCGCCGGCTCCCTGAGTTGCGCCAGGTCGCAGCCGTCCAGCAATACCTTGCCGCGGCTCACCGACTCCAGGCCGCCGATGATATGCAACAGGGTACTCTTGCCACAACCGCTTTTGCCGGTGATAGCGACGAATTCCCCTGCGTCGATCTGCACATTGAGGTGGTCAAGGGCCTGGATCACTTCCGGTCCCCGGTGGTAAACCTTGCTCACCTCCACTAACTCGATCACCTGGAATCTCCCCTAGTGTGCCGGTTGGTTCATTATACCTGCCGCACCCGGCAATTTAAAGTTAGTCGTCCGTCTTACCGATAGAATAAGGTGGGTAAGGCAGGAACTTAGGTTGGTCGGGAGAAGTCGCCCGAGGCTATTCATGAGCCCGTCGGGGCCTATCCCTCATGTCCAATGTTGCCATGTTGGCCCTATCCCGGGGAGAGGAATCGCCATTTCTAACTTAAGCCCTGCCGAAGTTACCCGTTATGAACGCCAGATAACCCTGGACGGTTGGGGGCGGGAAGCTCAGGAACATCTCAAATCCTCCCAGGTCCTCATTGCCGGGGCCGGCGGTCTGGCATCCGCCACCGCACTGTATCTTATGGCCGGTGGACTAGGCGCCATGCGCCTGGTGGATGGCTCCCGGGTATCCCTCGCCGACCTGAACCACCAGGTGCTCTTCCGGGAACGTGATCTGGGCAAGCCCAAAGCTGCCATTGCCGAACGCCGTCTCAAAGAAATCAATCCCTTTGTGACGGTGGAAAGCCATGGCAAAGTTCTCTCGCAACACAACGTCTTGCGCCTGGCAGCAAACTGCCACGTGCTGATCGACGCCAGCAATAACGCCGGGGCGGGGGCCCTCCTGAACCTGGCGGCAGCCAAACAGCACATTCCCCTGGTTTATGCCCGGGTGTGGGCCATGACCGGCCTTTTAACCACCTTCTGGCCGGGACGCGGCCCCTGCCTGGCGTGCGCTTCTCTCGAGGCCCCAGAAAACCACCACCCTGCCCTGCTGAGCCCACTGCCGGGTATCATGGGAGCCCTGCAGGCCCTCGAGGTCTTGCGCCTCCTGGGAGGACTGGGACCGGCGCTCCTGGGCCGGGTTCTGATCTTCAAGGGCGATCAGTTCATGTTTGCCGAAAAAATCATCCGATCCAACCCCCAATGTCCGGTCTGTGCCGCCTGACCATCCGAGGCGATTTTGCAACTAAGAAACCGCTTCATACCAAGTTGCCGTCATAAAGGTAATTCTGGCTTTATGATCGCAACCCCCGTAGGGGCGGTTCGCGAACCGCCCCTACAAATCGGATTATTAATTGTTTGACGGCAACTTGGTATCGCAAGTCTCAGGAACAAAGCCGTCCCCGGCCGGCCTCTTTTCCAGCCCCTGCCAGCCAAGACGCCTGCGCTCCCTGGCGATAAACGCGGCCGGCAATTGAGACCTTGTCAGGCGTTTCTATGCATGCATGGTTTGGGGCCCGAGTTCTTCAGTCAGCTTGGCAATAATGTGATATAAATTGATTACCTAAACCCCGATCCCTTGATTTGCCCTGGACGTATGGTAACTCTATCTGCACCTGAGACTCGCCCACCCCCGGTTGCGGTCCAGAGAATTCTCATCTGGCACCAGGGAGCCCTGGGGGACCTGCTTCTGGCGGGGCCGGCCCTGGCGGCCCTGAGCCGGCATTATGCCGGGGCCCGGATCACCGCCCTGGGGCATCCGGAGCGCTGGGGCTTGTTGGCCCCGAGCCTGCCTCTGGACGAAGTCTGGGACAGCAGTGAAGCCCGGTGGGTCCATCTGTTCAGTGACGGGGACGTGCCTCCGCCGCTGCGGGAGCGCCTGGCCCGGTTTCAACTGGCCCTGATCTTCGGCCCTCATCCCCAAGCCATCCTGCAAGACCGCCTACGCCTGGCGGGCATCCCGGTGGTCCACTGGCTCCCCTCTTTTCCGGAGACGGACGGTGAGGCGGTGGCGGCCCTCCAGGCCCGTCATCTCGCCGGCCTGGGGCTTAACTATGTCCCCGGCCCCTTCAAGCTGGAAATGGGACTGGATCCGGAGGCGGAACTGCCGGAACTGCCCGGCTCCGGCCCCTGGATGGCGGTAGGCCCGGGGAGCGGTTCTCGGCGCAAAAATTGGCCCCTGGCTCACTATTACGAAATCAGCCGGGCCCTGGGCTGGGAATATGGCCTGCGCGTGGTGTGGCTGGTCGGCCCGGCGGAAAGAGAAATGGTGCCGTACCTGGGTCCATTGGCTCAGGCTCAGGGACAGCTTCTCCTGGCAAATCGCCCCCTGGCCCGGGTTGCCCGGGTCTTATCGCACTGCCGGTTGTATATCGGCAACGACAGCGGCCTGACGCACCTGGCCGCCGCGGTGGCCGGGCCTGAGGTTCTGGCCCTGTTCGGACCCACCGATCCCCGGGTGTGGGCGCCCCTGGGGCCCCGCGTCCGAATCCTGAGGGCGTCGTGTCCCCAGGCCCCCGAGCCGGTGGACGGCACGATTTCCTCTCCGGAGACTTGCTGCCTGAATACGCTTGCCCCGGAGACGGTCCTGGCCGCGGCGGCTCAGATGCTCGCGCCGCCAGGCGATGTTGGGGACGGATAGACTAAGGATTTGGACTCCGGACGCGGTTTTGGTTATCTCGGGCTGGGTCGGTTAAAATTTTTGGTCAGGCAGTTTTTACAGGCTGCCATTGAGGTTGCCGCCAGGAGAACGGCAACCCCCCCGGGGTTAGCCGGCCAAATCCGTACAATAATTTGAACCGATATGTTTGCCCCCCTTGGCGCCGATACGCGGAAAAGCTGATTGTGGTTGACTCCCAAGGCATTGAGGCTTATTGGCATCATTAATGCATATGTATAAAGCAGGTTACCCCCGAAAATACCCTAAAACCAATGTCTCCTTTCTCCAAATGGCCGGGTCCCCCTCCCGGCCATTATATTTTTTGACGACCGGTCCCAAGGCCTACTCCAAACTCTCCATCGCCAGGGGACTGGATTAACTTATATTCACCGGCCTCTGGAAAACACCCGCAACTAAGGAAAAAACCTTGCAACACCAAGCCTTTGGGTTCAGAGATCATGCATTCTTCAAACCCAACAATCCTGAATTTTCGCCAGCCCAGGCACACGTTTCCTATAAAATTCCCTTGACGGCTTTACCAGATTTGTGCTTTAAAGGATAGCATAACGCGGAAGGGAACTGACCGACCGCAAGAATTGGCGGCAGGGTGATGGCGGCGGCCGGGCGTCAGGAGAAGGCAGGTGCCATTGCCACCAGAACCCTTTCAAAAACCCTAAGTGCAGCAACTATATGCCCAGCATCATTTCAAGAGGAGGAAAAAATGAAAGGTAAGCTCATTTTCAAGCTGGGGTTACTCACCACCATCTTGAGCTTTCTGCTGGTGATCCCCGCCCTGGCCCAGACGGGTCAGACGAATGAGGCGCTGGGGAAACAACTCAAGGATTATAAAGCCAGCATACTCAAAGATTTGAAGATTTCCCCGGATAAAGAAAAGACACTGGTGGCGGTGGAAGAGAAGTATTCGCTCCAACGCGGAGAAATCGTCGACAACTCGAAGAAGGCTTGGGATACTTTGCAGGCCGCGTTAGCCGCGCCCAAGTCTGACGAGGCCAAAGTCAAGGAGGCGGTAGCCGCCTACATTGACGCTCAGGCTAAGTTGTTTACTTCTTTTAAGCAACAGCTGGACGAGGAACTGGCCCAAATGAGCCCGGTCCAGCAAGGCAAGTATCTGGTTGCCATGGAGAAATGGCGTCAGCAATGTATGCCAAAAGTATGCATACCTGTTACTACTAAATAGAATCCTAGAAAATTCTATCCAAGGACCGCAAGGAGTCAATGATTTAACCTTACGGTTACGTCTGTCTGCCGATATCGAGACAGAGAGAGGGTGCCATGGCTAAAAGTGAAGTCCTCCGTGAAATCCTGGAGGAGATCCGCCAGGAAGAGAAGAAGCGGGTAGCATTCCCGTATTGGGGCAACTGGCGCAACTGGCGCAATTGGCGCAACTGGCGCAACTGGCACAACTGGGGCAACTGGTTCAACTGGTGGACCTGATCTGAGAGCCTATTGCACAACGTGTCTTAGGCTGTAACTATATGTTCTCACCCATTTATTGAAGCGCCCCTTTCCTAAAGGGGGATTGGGGGGGATTGGCAAGCTGTTAGCTAATTCCCCCTACCCCCCCTTTAGCAAAGGGGGCAGTTATGTGAAAACGTAAACCCCCTGGGATGATTCCAGTTGACGTCGGAATTCGGTTTTGCATTGACTTCTCGTCGTTCTGTTTTTTGATCACGCACATCACCTGGCATTAGACTTTCCAAAACTGTGGAATCCGTCCGATGCCTTACATGCCTTCTCATACCCATGGTGGAAAATCTCTCTCCCCTGCAATCATACGGGCACGATTGCGAAAAAAATCTACCGGTGGTGCCTCAAATCCAGGTAACTCGGAACTGCAACCTGGCGTGCGGGTATTGTTTCCAGGAGCATTCCGGCGGGATTATCGAACTCTCCACCGTTGAGACGATTCTCCGCCGGGTCATTGCCCATAATCTGGCCGTTGATCCCCTCAACAAGGTAATCCAGATCTACTGGCACGGCGGGGAACCCTTACTGGCGGGCCTCGATTTTTTCCGCGCCATCATCCGCCTCGAGGCTCAGTATCCCGAGCTTGCGTTTGAAAACCGGATTCAGACCAACGGCACCCTCATGAGCGCTGATATGGCTCGATTGCTCGCCGAATATCAATTTCAGGTGGGCTTCAGTCTCGATGGGCCCCAGGAAATTCACGATCGCTACCGGCGTTTTCGCGGCTCCCAGGCCGGATCTTTTGATGCCGCCTGGCGCGGCATTGAATGTTACCGTGCCAGCGCCATGGTAGACCGCGTGGCCGTGATTGCCGTGGTTACCCGGGCGGGCATCGGCCGCGCTGCCGATCTGTTTGAATTCTTCACGGCATTGCGGGCCGAGGTCCAATTGGATATCTATGATATACGCTGGCTGGACCTGCTCCCGGAAGCCGGCGAGCTTTCAGGGTTGTCTGACCTGGCCCCCCGGCCGGAAGAAGTGGGACGGTTTCTGATCGAATTGTTTGACCTCTGGTTCTGGGACCAGGAAAGGCAGCTGGATTTCAAAGAATTGCGCCAGGAAGTCAAGATGGCCCTGCAGCCGGAAATCAATCTGGGCGACCCATTCCATAAGAAACGGTGCGACTTCCGGCGCCTTATTTTCGCCCCTGACGGCCTGGTGTTCAGCTGTGACCAGTGGGTGAATGATGACCAGACGGCCCTGGGGGATATCCACCAGGATTCCCTGGCGACCATTTTGGCGCACAAGAACCTCCTGTGGGAAAGGATTAAGCAGGGGATTCGGCGCTCCGGGCAACATATGGCCTGTGGGGGCTGTGAATATGGCCGCCAGTGTATCGGCGGCTGTTTCACCTGCATGAAATACAACGCCATGCTGCTGCGCGCCCGCTCAGAGGGACTGCCCGACCACCGCTGGGCCGACGCCGTCCTCCCCCCCGCCTGGGAAGAAATCCGCGGCGAGACGTACTTCTGTGAGGGGCTGAGAGCTTTCCGTCACCACGTGCGGCAAGTCGTCCGGAGGGAGTTCGCCGATGCCGGTTGAGGCCAACCCCGCCTTCACCCTGATCCTGGAGCCGGTGAAGCGCTGCAATCTAAGTTGCCGATATTGCTATTCGGACGGTGCCGGGGCCGGCGTCATGAGCCGACAGACGCTGCAGACGGCCTTGGAAAAAACCGCCCGCTATGCCGAGCAACAGGGGTTCAGGGAAATCCATATCCTCTGGCACGGCGGAGAACCCCTCCTGGCGGGCCTCGGGTTCTTCAGGGCCTCGATGAAAATGCTGCGCCGGCTTTCCCCGGACCTGAGATTCCATCATTATCTCCAGACCAACGGCCTGCTTCTCGATTATGACTTTTGCGCCTTTTTCCATGACCACGAGTTCCAGATCGGTGTTAGCCTCGACGGCCCCCAAGCCTTGCACGACTCGATGCGAATCGGTGCCGATGGCCAGGGAACCCATACCGCGGTTTTGGAAAAAGTTCGCCTTTTGGAAGCACAGGGCGTGTCAACGGGGTTCAACGCCGTCGTTACCCGGCGGAGCCTGGGTCAGGAGCAGGCGATCTACCGGTTTTTTCAAGGCCTGGGGTACGGCTTCCGCCTCAACCCGATGATTCCGGGGCGCCACCCGGAGACCACGGCAGCATACTTGCTTCAGCCCGGGGAATATGGCGCCTTTCTTTGCCGCGTATTCGACGCCTGGGCCAGTACGGAACACCAGCGGGTCATGGTGTCGCCTCTGGACCTGTACCTGGAGGCAATTGCCGGTGGTGTGCCTTACGAATGTCAGCAGCAGGCAACCTGTGCCGGGTCCCACCTCGGCGTGCAACCCTCCGGGGATGTCGTGCCGTGCAGCCGGTTTGACACCCACCCCTTGGGCAATATCCACGACAGTGAAATCCAGGCATTGGTGGCTTTACCTTTTTGTGAGGATATTCGGCGGCGAGCCGAGACGCTTTCAAACTGCCACGCCTGTAGGCACTGGTCAATCTGCCATGGCGGCTGCCCCCTCAACGCCTCGGTGTTTTGTCATGACCATATGGCCAAGGACCCTTTCTGCAAAGACTATCAGGTCATATTTGCCAAAATCCATCGGGCCCTGGCAGACCTGCACAGAACGCCCCAGCTCTCCCCAGAGTCATGAGATCCTGGATTAACAGCATCATCATCCGCTATCGCTTCCCTCTGACGCTATTGGTTGTCTTCCAGCTCGGCTGCGGGGTGCTCATGGCGCTGCAGCCGCGTTACTATCAACAGCTGGTAAGCCTTGCCATAAATGGCCAACACGACAATCTCTGGACCTCGGGGCTGCCCCTGCTCGAGCAACTGGCCCTTATCTTCCTTGGCATCGCAGTGTTGCAAGGGATTAGCGGCTATGCCGGCAGCGTCTTTTCTTTCAACCTGCTCAAACAGCTGCAAACCGATTTTTTCGATAAGGCCAGCCACCTGCCCCTGGCCTACTTCCAGCAGCAATCTGCCGGCGAATTTTTCACCAAGTTCAACAGCGATATTGCGCAAGCCCAGCGGTTTTTCGCTGATTTCCTTCCGGGTGTCGGGCGTGAACTCATCACCGCGGTGGTGGTGACGGCCATCCTGTTCTATTTCTGCCCGGCCTCCCTTACCCTTGCAGCCCTTGGCATCGTCGGCCTCACCGCCATACTCGTGACCGTCCTCAACCAAATTATGGGGTTTTATGCCCGGGCTCAGCGGGATACATGGAGCGACATACAGCGGGTCTTCGACGAAACCATTCAGGGGATCGACACCGTCAAGGTACTGGCTGCCGAGGGGCAGCAAGCCGCACATTTCCACAAGCACACCACCTGGCTGCAGAAGCTGTCTATACGAGCCGGGGCGATACTCTCGGTGTTTTCCCCCGGTATTGAGCTGCTCACCCAACTGGGCGGCTTGGGGTTGGTGGCCCTGGCCTATTATCTCATCGCCCGCGGTAAGATGGGTCTCGAGCCTTTTTTGCTCTTTTTCTTTTATGCCACCCTCTTGCAGATGTCGGTCAACCAACTTACCCACTTGATAGCCACCGTGCAGACCGAATTCACCGGGATGCGTCATCTGGCCGGATTTCTCTCTGAAACCCCGGAGGCGGAAGATAGCCACCCCACGGTAACCCTGCCCAGCCAATCCGTCGCCATCGAGGTATCCGGTCTGACCTTCGGTTACCCGGGAGGGCGGCGGCTCTACAACCAGGCGAACCTGCTTATTCCCGCCAATTCCGTCACCGTCATCGGCGGCGAAAGCGGCAGCGGCAAATCCACGCTCATCAATCTGCTCCTGCGCCTTTATACACCCGCCGAAGGGTCCATCTCCATCGGCGGGATCGACATCCGGCAGATTTCACGCACTGAGCTGCGGCGGAAAATCGGGGTTGTCACCCAGAATCACTTTATTTTCCAGGAGACGCTGCGAGGCAACCTCCTCATTGCCCAGCCGGACGCCAGTGACCCACAGATTTTCCAGGCCCTTGAACGCGCCCAGTTACATAACTTTTTGGCGCGTCTGCCTGAGGGCCTTGAAACCGTCATGGACCCGCGCGGCGCCGGCGCCAGCACCGGCGAGAGGCAGCGGATTTGCATTGCCCGGCTGCTCTTGAGAGAGTCGCCCATCATGATCCTCGATGAACCATGGTCAAACCTCGACGACCGGGCCCGCACCCTCCTGGCCGAAGTCATCAACGCCTGCAAAAGTACCGCCACCATTTTGATTCGCACCCATGAGCGCCATCCGGCACTCGCCGTTGATCGACAGTACCATTTAGACGGCGCCCGGGGAATCTTAATCCAACAGGACCCTGCTGCAGTCTAAAGCAGCCTCTTATTTTTAATGTAACCTCTACCGGACAGCACCGGGTCTGTAGGTAATTATTTTGCTGTTGCCATAAATTCTTTCCCCTTGGAGGTTCTCAAATCCCCCTAAATCCCAGCTCTGTCCGGTTAGGAAATTGCATGCGGTCAGTAACCCCCCCCCTCACCCCAACCCTCTCCCCCCGAAGCGGGTGGAGTGGGAGCAAGTGATGCCTCTGGGTTTAGTAACCATAAGGCATTAAATCGGGGCCACTTTTTCCCCTCTCC
>JAUSOZ010000119.1 GCA_030655955.1 Deltaproteobacteria bacterium | reverse complement strand
TGACCGGTGATTGGCACCCCGGTTGTCCGCCCGGTTCCTGCGTGGCCTTCAAGCGGGTTGACGATGGCGGCAAATAGCATTAACGGTTTCCAGACCCGGACCGCTAAACCGGGGCGAAGCCTGGCGTGGGTGTTGCTGTTGGTGTTCTGCCTATCCCAGCCCGCCTGGGGGGCCGACGCCGTGGAAGTTCGACGCCTGGGGTTGAGCAAGGTGGCGGAGGACACCCTCCTCACCGTGATTCTGGACCGGGCTGCAACACCCCAAGTGAGCTCCCGGGAGGTGTCGGGTAAACCGCAACTGGTGGTGGATTTTCCCGGGGCCCGGGCCGGGCATCTTCCCAGACACCTGGAGGGCGATGAACTGCTGGTGCAGCAGGTGCTCACCGAAACCGCCGCCCCCGGGGGCGGGGTGCGCATCATCCTGGACCTCTTCCCCGAAAAGCCCTTCACCTACTGGAAAATGAACCAGCCCGGCGCCGGCGGGCAGACCATATTCATTTTGGGAATGAAGGCCGATCCCAAGGCCCGCCCGGTCCAGGCCAGGGTGGTGCCGTCCACGGAGCCGGAGCCCGTTCCCACGGCGACGCCCCCGGGGGAACTCCAGGAGACGGAGACGATGCCTGATCCTTCTCCACCCGGGGAGGATGAGGGCGGCTACCAGGTGCCCAAAGCTAACGTGGCCCCCGGCAGCTTCGCCGAACTGCGCCGCCTAATGCCCAAGGCCGCCCAACTGCTGCAAGGCTTGGAGACCGAAGGCTGGGTAGTGTCCGAGTCCAACCGGTATGACCGCCCGGGAAAGCGCTTCAGTCGCGATTTTATGCTCAATAACCGCAAGTATCCGGAGTTGGTGGTGAAGATCGCCTATCTGCCGGCCAATATCCCCAATACCCCTAATATCGACATCATCATGTTGTCTACCGAAAATGTTACCGGTGAGGACGCCACCAAATACCAGGGCCTGCGCCAGTGGAGTTTCGCCAAGATCAAGGGCAAATACGAGGACATCGGCGATTTCTTTGACGATGCCCTGAAACCCTTGCGGGTGAAGCTGCGGGAGCAGACCAAGAGCGTGGCGCTCAGAGACGCGGCGGTGTTCCAGAACTTTCTGAAGCTCGCCTGCCCAAATAATCCCCAGGTTGTAGAACAGGTGATGAAGCACGTGCGGGCCAAAGTGAGTCCCCGGTTTGAGGGGGTGCAATTCACCGTGTCCGAAAATCCTCTGACCATCCTTAATCTGGTGGATTTTCTCTACGTCAAGGTCTATTACCTGGAAACCCCGGGAGGAGGTGCTCATTGACCAAGGAGATCACCATCTTCGGCAAGCAGACTTGACCTTTCACCCAGCGGGCCCGGGAGGCCAAGACTAACGAGGGGTTGACGGTCATTTTTCGGGATGTCAAAGAAGACGCCCAGGCCATGGCCGAGATGCTGCGGCTCACGTCAGGCAACCGCAAGGTGCCGGTTCTGGTGGAGGGAGAGCAGATCAGCATCGGCTTTGGGGGCACCTGAAGGGTGTAAACTACCTGCGAGGCCGCGGGTTCTAAGGATTCACGCCGGGGGGAGGTTCAGGCAGGCGACCATGAGTCATCGGCCTGGCTTGCCCCCGGCTTTTTTTCATCGCCTCACGACCTCAGACTGCGGGCAGGAACGCGGCCCAATTCCCACCTGGCTCTCAAAAAGAGCCTTTGCCATAAATTCCTTCCGTTTGGAGGTTCTTATACCAAGTTCGAGACCTCTGCGAAAGTCTCATGTAGGATAGCCGCCCTCGGCTGTCCATACTCTATTTAGGCGCAGGCGAGGGCGCCTACGCTACATTTTGATGAGGGCGGATAGCGATAGAGACTTTCGCAGAGGTCTCAAATTGGCATTAAAGAACTTTTCCGGGCAGAAGTCCGAAGGCCGAGTCCACTGCCCCGGTAGGCCGGGGGGGCCTAGCGGCCGAAATAGCCGGTGAGGGTGGCGGTGGCCAGGATCTTGCCCTCCAGGGCCTGCTTGAAGGCGGCCAGCCCGGCGCTCTTGCCGATCTCGACGTGGGGGGCGCTCAGGGCATAAAGGGTGAACACGTAAGGATGGTCGCCGCTGCCCCGGGGCGGTTGCGGTCCGCCGTACCCCGCCGCCCCAAAGGAGTTTTTCAGCTCCGCCGCGCCCGGCGGCATCTTGTGGCCCGAGGCTCCCTCCGGGATAGCGGTGCTGTCCTGGGGGAGGTCGATCACCAGCCAGTGCACCCAGTTATTAGCCACCGGATGGGGGTCCACCATGGCCAGGGCGAACGACTGGGTGGACACCGGGGCGCCGGACCAGCTTAAGGGCACGGAGACGTTTTGGCCCCCGGCGCCGGGCATCACGTAGGGCAGAGGAATTTTGCCGCCATCGGGGAAGGCGCTGGATGTTATCTGCATAGGTTGTCCTCCTGAGTTGCATACGGCGGTGAAAGTAAGAATCAGGGCCATCGCACCGCAAATAAACCAGAGCCGTTGCCTGACGATGCCTTCCGATGGGGGGTCAGCCTGGCGGATGGCCCCTCTTATACCAACGGTCATTTCATAGCGGACACAACCAAAGATGATAAATGGCTGCTGTTGGTGGGGCGGCCGTCCCTGGCCGCCTCTCGCTGGCGGGCACGGAGGCCCGCCCCACCGAGCTATTTTCATATAAATGCGCCATGGAACCGCAATTTTTCGTAGGGGCGGACCCGTGTGTCCGCCCTTTTTAGGGTGCACACGCAGGTGCTCCCATAGGATAGCGTTCGGTTATTCTTTGCTTGCACCTCGGGATTAAGCCAGCCGAGGCCCTGATTTTCCAGGAGTCTTCTCCAGGGCACCGCCCGCAGGGCCCCAGGATATGTTACTTAGACGCGGCCACGGCCACGCCTCAGAAGGCCATATCCGGGGACCAGATGTCGCAGACCTTGCCCACCAGTTCTGCGCCCGGCTTCAAGGATTTTTTGCCCGGTTCCCAGCCGGCGGGGGTGGCTTCGCCCGTTTCACGCACAAACCGGCAGGCCTTAATCTGCCGGATCATTTCGGCCACGTTGCGGCCCACCGCCGGGGCCAATACCTCCATGGCCTGGAGAATGCCGTCGGGGTCGATGAGGAAACGGCCGCGGATATCCACCCCGTTGGCCTCATCATACACGTCGTAGAGCTCGCCGACCCGGCCGCCGGTGTCGCTCAGCATGGGATAGGGCAGCCCACCGGGAACCATCTTGGACAACTCACCTTCCTGCCACACCTTGTGGGTAAAGGGGCTGTCGATGCTGATGGCCAGGACCACGGTCCCCAGGGACTTGATCTCATCGTACTTGGCGGCAACTGCCGTCAGTTCCGTGGGTCATACGAAGGTGAAATCCCCGGGATAGAAGTAAAGCATCACCCATTGGCCTTTGTAGTCCGACAACTTCACCTTGGTGATTTCGCCGTCGATATAGGCGTTGGTTTCAAAATCCGGGGCCGGCTTGCCTACCTTAACTGCCATAGTCAGATCCTCCTGGAAGAATTATGGGTTAAATCCAGCCTTTCCTTCTGAAGTACTCGAGCATGGAGAGCGCGATCACCACGACCGCGCCGAGGACCATAAAATAACCGTATTCCCATTGCAACTCCGGCATATTCTTGAAGTTCATGCCGTAAAGGCTGGTGATAAACGTCAGCGGCATGAAGATGGTGGCGATGATGGTCAGCACCTTCATGATGCTGTTGAGCCGGTTGCTCATGGAAGAGAGGTAAATATCCAGCATCCCCGACAGGATGTCCCGGTAGGTCTCCACCGTGTCAATGGCGATGATGGTGTGGTCGTAGACGTCTCTGAAATAGTTGCCGAGAGCCTCGCTGATCAGGGGGGACTCCCGGCGTTCCAGCCGGGCGATCACTTCCCGCAAAGGCCACAGGGATTTGCGCAACATGATCATGTTATTCTTGAACCGGTGTACGTCGCGCAAGGTTCGGGGCGAGGGGTTGGCCACCACCTCGTCTTCCAGAGATTCCATCTGGTCGCCGAATTTTTCCAGTTCGATGAAATAATTATCCACCACCAGATCGATGAGGGCATAGGCGAGATAATCAGCCCCCAGCTTGCGGATCCGCCCTTTGGCCTGCAGGAGCCGCTCCCGGACGGAAGCATAGATGTCGTTGTCGCCGGAGTAAAAAGACAGGAGGTAATGCGGGCCTAAAATCAGGCTGATCTCCTCGGCCACGAGTTCCTCCCCCTCGGCCACCGGGCGGATGGAATTTAAGACAATATAGAGGTACTCGTCATAGTCCTCGACTTTGGGCCGTTGTCCCACCTCCAGGATGTCTTCCAGCACCAGGGGGGGGATTTTGTAGCACTCCCCCAACTTCTCCAGGTCCTTAGCCTTGGCGATGCCGGTGACATTTATCCAGGTCACCTCTCCCGGATCGGCAGCCATCTGGCACTCGGTAAAGGCGTCCACCTGGCGTTCAACGATAGTATCGCCGTTGTAACGCGTGATGGTGATTTTGGCCGGCAGGTGCTCCTTCTCTCCCGTATATACCAGGGAACCAGGCGGCATGCCGACCTTGCGGGCCATTCTTCTAAATGATTTAGGCATGAGGTTCACTCACCATTGCTGAGGACTTAAACTATTACAATATGGCTGTTTTCGACGTAATCAAGACCGCAGGCTAAAAATATCCGGGACCATCTCCGGGATGAGGAACCGTTGGGGCGGGAGCATAGGCGGGCAAGCGCCGCAGGGTTTTCATAAGTGGAACCTTGCCTCAGAAATAAGCCTATCCCGGCCCTGCCAACGCCGCCAGGCGCTTTTTCATCTCCCGCTCCCGTTGCCAGCGAGCAGTGACGTCGCGCATGATGGCTGCGGCCCCCAGGACCTGGCCTTTGTCGTCTTTGATCAGGGTGATGGTGAACTCCAGGGAAATCCGGCTGCCATCTTTTTTCAGGCCCGGCACCGCCAGAAGGTCGGCGGCATACCGGCTCTCGCCGCTCGCCATCACCCGGCGAAACCCCTCGTTATGTCGCGCCCGGAGCGGGTCGGGGATGATCCGGTCGAGACTCTGCCCCTCCATCTCGCCGGTCCGGTAGCCGAACATGGCCTCGGCCCCGGCATTCCAGAGGCGGATCAGACCGTCTTTATCCACAAAGATGATGGCGTCCCGGCTCTCGGCCACCAGTCGGCGGCAGAGCCAGTCCCTAAAACCGGCCTGGTCCATGAGAATGCCTTCCTAGTGCTTTAAAACCCGGTTCTTTCTGCCCGGCTTCGAAAAGTCTTTCGTAGGGTGCGTCCTACGCACCATCAATCCAGTTGATTGGCGGGCGAGGACGCCCGCCCTACGGGCCTTTTCATGCGTAGCCCGCAGCCCATAGGGCGGGAAAGCGCAGCGCATCCCGCCTTTCCCTCGCTCCCAAGCTCCTGCTTGGGGCACATGGCGCAATAAATTGATGATTCTCTCGCCAAGCAGGAGCTTGGCCAGAAAAGGGGTTCCCAAGCAGGAGCTTGGGAACCAGAAACAAAAGGTTTTGGTGGCACCGGCATCTTGCCGGTGCGGTGCACAGGCTGGAAGCCTGTGCTACCAAAGTTTAATCTAGGGTGCGTCCTACGCACCAATTAATCTCTCTCTTCTCATATACACCCTTTAGCAGGAAAATATAAAGGGGAATGTGCCGTCCGTATCCAGGCCGGTCCGGGTCCCACAGGCGCCCCCCCAAAAAAATCCAGCCGGAAAATTCAAGATTTTCCACCAACAGCCGAATAATACCCTCAGCAGGTTATTGAAAAACTAATCGGTTTTCCAAGGGTGAGGCGGAGCCAGGCGAAAAGGGCGGTGCATTTAGTTGGTTCACGATCCTGCGTCTCGTTCCGGAGGACTCGGGGCCCCGTTTTTCAACCGCCTGATCGAGTTCCATCAACCAGTCCCTTTGGCTAGAGCACACCTGGCAGGCGGCGTGGCCGCGGCCACGCGAGGCTGAACATGCGCAAAAAACGGCCGACCACCATTCTGCTGGTGGACGATGATCCCCTGATCCGGGGTCTGGGCCAGGAATTGCTGGAGCACCTGGGGTACAAGGTAGAGACCGCCGGGGACGGGTCCGAGGCCCTGAAAAAGTTTCAAGGCATGAAACGGGTGGACCTGGTGCTGCTGGATTACTTTCTGCCGGGACAGAATGGCTGCGAGGTCCTGAAGGAATTCAAGCTTATAGACAAGCGGGCCCGGGTGCTGGTGGCCTCGGGTTTTCTATCATCCCAGGAAATGGCCAGTCTCAAACAGGAGGGGGCCTCGGGCATGATTAACAAACCGTACCGGCTGACGGAGCTGCAGCACCGGATCAAGGCGGTGCTGGGGGGTCGGTCGGGGTTTTAGCGGCCGCGGGCTGGGGCTGCCGGTCAAAGCGCAGGAGCGCCGCCCCCTCCCGGGTGAAGCAGGCAGCCTCCCGCCAGTCGGGGCCCAGGAGCTTAGCGGCGAACTGGCGCAGGAATACCAGGTCCGGGATATGGGAGGCGATCAACCAAAGCCGCTGAGGATGGGTCCGGGCTGTCCCCGCCGGGTCCAACCCCTGTTCCACGCATGACCGGCCCCAACAGATCCCGGGGTTCGGCCCGTGGTAATAGTACTTGAAGGGCGCCACTGCGAAGTAATAGACATAAACCAGATCCTGGGGCTGGAGGTTGGCTTCCAGTAAAGCCACCAGGGGTTTAATCTCCTCCCGGTTATTGAGGGAGGAGAGGTTTTCTTTGATCCCGTCCCGGAGGTTAAGGGCCACCAGCAGCAGGGCGGTCAGGGCCAGGGCCAGCCAGCCCTGGCGCCGGCGCCAAAGCATCGCCAAGACGCCCCAGGCTCCGGCCGCCACCAGCAGGTAGAGGACCGGGGCGCTGAACAGCATCAGGCGATTGCCGCCGTAATGGGCCATGAAGGGGTAGCGGTGCAGGCAGGCGGCCCCGAAGGCCAGGAGCAGCGGTCCCCCTAAATAAAATAAGACCCTCCTGCGGCCCTGCTGCACCATCACCAGCATGCCGGCGGCCAGCAACAGCGGCCCCCAGATCACCCCCCACTCCCCGAGAAAATACCAGAAGTAGCGGTAGAGCGCCGGACCCAGCCACCGGAAGAAGGCCAGCAGGCCGGAGAGATCCGGAAAGTCCTGGGTCCAATAGGCTACCAGTTCCGGGTCTATTTCCCGCTGGATAAACAGGAGGTAATACCCGGCCGCGGCCAGGAGCCAGACACCGCCAAGGAGGACCAGGCGGGAACGCTGCGCCTGAGGCAGGGAGACCCACAGGACCGCCCCGGCCACGGGCAGGGTAAAAATCAGGGGCTGGGAGAAGCCCAGGCCCACCACCCCGGCCAGGGCCAGGGCCAGCCAGCCCTGCCTTCCGCCCCGGGCCCGGAGGCGTTCCGTCAGCCACAGCACGCCGATGGCAAAGAAGGCGTCGCCGCTGTATTGCTTTAACTCCTTGGAGTAATAAACCATGATGGGCGAGAAGGCCACTGCGGCCAGGGCCAGCAGGGCGGCGGGAACTTCCACCAGCCTGCGGCTAAACCGCCAGATGAGGCAGAGGGTCCCGACCCCGAACAGCCAGGAGAGGCTCCGGAGTACCATTTCACTATGGCCCCAGAGCTGCACCAGGGCCCAGAGAGTGAGGAGATAAAAAGGCGGGGTGGACTGGCCCGCGGCCAGGGCCTCCTTCGCCGTGGGCTGCATGGCCGCCAGGGCCACCCAGGCCTCATCGGTCCAGAGGTTGCGGCTCCCCAGGTCATAGAGCCGGAAATAAATCGCCACCCCAAAGATCAGCGCCACGGCCAGACCGGTGAGGTATGGCCGGGTTAAACCTTCGGGCTCAGGCCCGGGGCGGGGCATGGCGTTTACCTCCTGGGAGTAACGGTGCGCAAAAGGAGCTTCGCCCCAACGACAGCCACTGTGGCCGAGGGGGAAAAAGCCCCGGGGCGGAATGGCCCCGGTGTCAGCAGTGTCCGGTTAGGCAATTGCACGCGGTCGTTCCGCCCCCCTCACCCCAACCCTCTCCCCCCGAAGCGGGTGGAGAGGGAGTAGGTCATGTCGCCGGGTTTATTAACCATAAGGCATTAAATCGGTTCAACTTTTTCCCCTCTCCCCCAATGGGGGAGAGGGTCAGGGTGAGGGGGAAGTAATCTTTTCGAAGCAAAGAAGGCGATAGCGAATTTATAAACTGTTGTACCACGTACAATGCGCATCCTCATTTGCAAAAATCAAACCGCACACTCCTACCCCGGTGTTCCCTTTTTCAAAAAATTCCCCATAAATACCTGGCATATGAGAACTTGTTGAAATATTATTATCTTACCATCGCAATCCCCCTATCTTCAAGAGGAAAGAGGTTTCGGATTCAGGCTATGACTCGTCAAAAGTTTCTGTGGCCGCCGCCGGTGTTGCCCGGGGAGGTGGTGGCGGTGGCGGCCCCGGCCAGCCACGTCAACCGGCCCCCCTGGGAGGCCGGGATGAATATTTTAAGGGACTGGGGCTTCAGGGTGCGCTGCGGCCCGGAGGTCTTTCAACCCCGCGCCTATGGCGTGGCTACGGACCGGCTCATGGCCCGGCGCTTCGAGGAGATTTGGCTGGACCCGGAGGTCAAGGCCGTCCTGGCGGTCAGGGGCGGCTATGGTTGCCTGAAGCTGTTGCCCCACTTGGATTTGGCGGCCCTGGCGGCTGCGCCCAAACGGCTGGTGGGGTTCAGCGACCTCACCAATCTGCTCTGGGACCTGCACCGGCGCGGCAAGCTGGTGACCTTCCACGGCCCCAATCTAACCCAGCTCCCGGACCTGACCCCGGCGGCCCGTGAAAGTTTTCATAGGTGGCTCACGGCCCCGGGACCCCGAGCCATAACTTATGAACACCTCACCGTGCTGCACCCCGGCGCGGCCGCGGGCCCCCTGGCCGGCGGCAACCTCACCACCCTGTGCCACCTGGTGGGCACGCCCTATGCCCCGCAGATGCGGGGTTACCTGCTGTTCCTGGAAGACCACAACGAGGCGCTGTACCGCCTGGACCGCATGCTGCACCACCTGATCATGGCCGGGGTCCTGGACGGAGTCAAGGGCGTGGTGCTGGGCGGGTTTACCCATTGCGGCTCCCATGACGGCCTGCTGGAGGTCCTAACCACGGCCCTGGCGCCCCTGAAGGTGCCGGTGCTCATGGGCCTGCCGGTGGGGCACCAGGCGGATAACCACACCCTGCCCCTGGGGGCCTGGGCCACCCTGGACGCCGCCACCGCCTCCCTGACCCTGTCAGCCTGAAGTCCTCCCTGTCGCCCCCGCCGATCCCTCCTGTCCGGAGCTTTCCTTGCCGAACGACCGGGCTTGCTGCCCCGAGACCAAAATTGATCAGCCACCTCCCATTGACATGGGCCATTTGCACCTTATTTTATCCATACATTCTATCTTTAGGAGGAGGAGTCATGGCTCATACCTGTAAAACCTGTGGCGCAGTGGCAGAGTACCCCGGCCATTTGTGCGCCCCCTCGACGGAAACCACCAAGTGCTCCTACTGCGGCGAGAAATCGCCCCACGTCAAACATTACTGCAAAGGCAAGATGGAAGACTTGAAGTATGTTTGTGAGTGCGGGCGGCTGGCGACGGCCCCGGAGTTGCTCTGTAAACCCAGCAAAGTGCCGGCCTGATCCAATTCTACTAATCTGGGCTCAAAAAGCTCATTTCCCTGCGTAGGGTGCGTCTTACGCACCAAGAATGGCGCGTGGGACGGACCCTACGGATTTTAGACCGAGTCGCAATCAAAAAATGCGGAACTTTCGGGGTGCACCAGCGTGTGCGCCTGACCAGAGGGCGGACACATGGGTCCGCCCCTACAAAATTTGTCCATTGATCGCCAAATAGTGTTAATGCGCCACGGGGTTGAGGACCATACGTTCTCAGCCCCTGCCTTTTTTCAGGTGAGATAGGAGTGAAGGCCGGAGAGGAGAAAGCTGACGCCGAAGTAGGTGAACAGGACCGCCATGAAGCCCAGCACCGCCAGCCAGGCGATGCGGCGGCCGTGCCAACCTTTCAAAAGCCGGGCGTGGAGCAGGGCGGCGTAAATGAACCAGGTGATCAACGACCAGGTTTCCTTGGGGTCCCAGCTCCAGTAACGGCCCCAGGCGGTTTCGGCCCATACCGCCCCGGTGGCGATTCCCAGGGTCAGGAGGAGAAATCCCAAAACGGTGGTCCGGTAGATGAGGCTGTCCAACTGGGGCAGAGGCGGGAGCGATGCCCGGGGCCGCCGTTCCTGAAAGAGGTAGAGGATGGCGGTCCCGCAGGCCAGGGCAAAGGCGGCGTAGCCCAGGAAGGCCGTCACCACGTGGATGAGCAGCCAGTTGCTCTTCAGGGCCGGCATGAGGGGTTTTATAGTGCTGTCCACCCCGAACGAGGCGTATGCCAAAAGCAGGCTGGCCAGCAGCGCCACTACGGCCCCCAGGTAGCCCTGGAGGTGGCGCCGAAAAGCCAACAGGCCCAGGCCCGGCAGACACCAGGCAAAAAAGATCAGGGATTCATAGAAGTTGGAGAGCGGCACCTGAATAATGATGAGCTGCAGTTTTTCGCTCCAGGCCGCGGCCGGGGTGTGGCCCAGGGCCAGGTGGTAGGATTCCCACCAGCGTCCCAGCAGGGCGCCGGTATGCAGCCCCAGTCCCAGCCACAGCGTAACCCGGCCTGCACCTTTAAGCCGGGCCGACGACCATAACTCCGCCATCAGAAATAGGATGGCCGCCAGGAGATAGATCAACATGACGCCGCCGAGGATTTGGCTGATCATGACGGCATGCCTCGCTTCAACTCCATGAGAAGCCGTTCCTGGCGGGCGGCAAATTCTTCCCGGTTACGGGGGCTGGCTCCCAGCAGGCGTCCCTGCCATTTACCTTTGGAGGTTTTGGCCAGCACCAGGGCCCAGCGTTCCGCCGGCCGGAAAAAGGCCAGGTAGAGTCCGGGCAAAAACAGCAGAAAGCCGGCATACACCCACGCCACCCCGGGATCGTGCTTCACCTGGAAGACGGAATAATACCCGAAGGGGATGGACTCCACGGTGAACCGGTAGGGGCCGGGCTGCTGGCCCAACCCGGGTCGGTCTTTCAGGGTCCAAAAAACCTGGGGATGACCGGAGCCGGGGCTAAAGGCCAGGAGCACCGCCGGCCCATAGCCCTGGAAGTTGCCGTCCACCTTCATGGGAATGATCTTGCCCCGGCCGCCGGGCAAGTCCGCCGGCTGGCGCAAGGGCGCCTCGATGGACTCGCTGAGGTCCCCCAGTTGCACTTTGAGGCGAATGGGGCCGGTGGCCTGGCTGCCGTAGGAGGACTGATAAAAGGTCAACCCCCCGAAAGTCACGGGCTCATTAACCCGGCAGGTAGCCCGGGAAACTTCCCGCCCATCTTGCATGAAGGTCAAATCCGAGCGGAATTCCTTGGGGCTGCCCCCCGGTTCGTAATAGGAAACCTGGAATTTATCCAGGCGCACCTGGAAATTAAGCGGCTTTTCCACCCGGGGCCCCACCTGAAAGGCGCCGGCCACCTCGCCCTGATCGATGGCTAACTGGCCGTCCACGCCCCATAATTTGCCGATGAGGCCCCCGGCCAGGATCATCAGGAGAGCTATATGAATCAGGTAAGGCCCCACCGGGCGGAAGCGGCCCTTCTCCCGGAGATAGACCTTTTGGTCCGGGAGGGTCTCCTGGCGGCAGTGACCCAACTCCCGGCTCAGGGTGGCTTCGATAAGGGGCTGGGGGTCGACTCCCGCCGGCCAGGTAATCTGGCCCCGTTCCGGCAGGGTGAGAGCGGTTTCCACGGTAAGTCGCTGCCCAGCGCGATTTATGGCCTGGGGCAGGCCGTGGACCACGCAGGCCAGGATATTGGCCGCCAGCAGGCTGATCGGCCCCAGAAACCAGGGGCTGAAATAGACCTGGGTAAAACCGCCCAGCCAGAGCAGTTGGCCCCAGACTTCACCGAAGCGGCTGACATAGTGGTTCTGGGGCTGGTTCTGGGGCACCACGGTGCCGATAACCGCCACCGCGGCCAGAATCAGCAGGAGAAAGACCGTCAGGCGGATGGAGGTCAACGTCCCCCACAGCCATGACTTGGGTTGGGAGTGAATTCGGGTGGCAGACATGCTCTTGTCGGTGATTGCGGTTCCCTGGCCATGCCCTTATGGGGCCAGGCAGCGGCCGCAAAACTTGGAGTAGGGAGGATGACCCGGGAATAACCGGGATAACGGCTCAGTCTTCTTCCAGATCTTCTTCTTCGCTCAAATGATCTTCATATTCTTCTTGGGTTAACAAGTCGTCGAACTCCAGACCGGAAGCCATCTCCACCTTGACCAGCCATCCTTCCGTCAGGGGGTCCTCATTGATGATTTCCGGCACTTCGGCGGCCTCGTAATTGACTTCAATAACCTCGCCGGAGATCGGGGCCTTCAATTCCCGGCGTCCGTTCTTGGCTTCGATCATGGTGAAGGGTTCATCCTTGATGAACTCCTCTCCTTCCTCGGGCAGCCGAAAACTGTAAATCTCCCCCAATTTCTCCTGGAGATAATCCGTCAGGCCGATGGTGGCCTGGGTCTCATCATCCATCCGGACCCAGAAATGGTCTGGGCTAAAGCGCATTTCACCGATGGTACTCACCCCATTCCTCGTAATAATCTGTATGCCCGCAAGAGATTGACGCTGGGGAAATATAATAACCCCCAAAAGGTTTGGCAAGGGTTTTTTGCAAGGCAGAGGTATCTCGGGCAGTTATTATGGATTTTTTTCTGGTTCTCCGTCTCTTTGGGCGGTGCGGGCTTTTTAGCTTGACAATCCGGGGGTCATTTATTAGTTTACTCTTAATTTCACAATCCCCAGCAGAACTGCCGAAGGGAGACTTGCTCAATGAAACAGGTTCAAAAAATCCTTTTCCCCATTGATTTTGCTTCGAACTTTGAAACCCTGGTGCCCTGGGTCGCAACCTTCGCGGCTAAGTTCGACGCCACGGTGTATGTCCTGTTTGTGGCGCAGGATTTGGCGCATTTCGCCACCTTTTACGTGCCCCACGGCAACATCGAGGAGTTCCAGCAGCAGGCGATAAACTCGGCCACGAAAAGAATGGCGGCCGCGGCGCAGGAATTTTCCAAAAAATTCCCCAAGCTGGAAACCCGCGTCGAACTGGGGGCTCCGGCTGAAAAGATCCTGGCGTTTGTCGAGAAAGAAAAAATCGATATGATCGTCATGGGCGCTCATGGCCGCGACGCTCTGCAACGGGCGATCTTCGGCAGCGTGGCCAACAAGGTCGTAAAAAGCGCCTCCTGCCCGGTACTCACTATCCATCCCTAGCCCCGTCTCACCCGCGTTTGATGGTGTTACACCCCTCCGGTTCCGGCCGGAGGGGTTGTTGTGTTGAGCCCGGCGCCGGGCCGGCTAATGGTGCGCGGTGCGCACCCTACGGGATGTGCCACCACAATAGTTGGTGGGGCGGGCGTCCCCGCCCGCCACTCAACTGGATTGGTGGTGCGTAGGACGCAACCTACATTAAACTTTGGTGGCACAGGCTTCCAGCCTGTGCGCCGCACCGGCAAGATGCCGGTGCCACCAAGAACTTTTCAAGGCAGCAATCTGGGCGGGCAGTGCCCGCCCTACAGGTAATTTTTCGGAGCATAACTGCCTGGGCGGCTGTTCCACGGGAAACGGAAAACTTTGCGCCGCAGGTTTGGAAATAGCCTCTATGGCTCCAGGGTGCGGGACGGCCCGGCATGGGCCAGGAGAATCTTTTCGAGCTGCGCCGGAGGTGGACTCTGGCCGGCCAGGACCAGGCGGCCGTTGATTATCAGGGCGGGATAGGACCGCACCTCATAGTCCTTCAGCAAAGCCGGGGCGGTGATGTACTGCAGGTCGGCGATAATGGCCCGGGCCGCCAGGATATCCACCACGTGCTGATAAAATTGCTGGCACCCGGAGCAGCCCAGCCCCAGGACCTTGATCTCCAGGCCGGCGGCAGCCTCTGCCTCCGCAACTTCTCCCTTAAAGCGCCGGAATTCCCGCCACAGGGCCCGGCCATAATCGTCCCGGGAGCCGGAAGGCATATAGTTGACGCCTGCCGCCCGGCGGAGCAGTTCCTCCTGGGCCGCCTGCGGCGATTCAAAGGCCCGGGACGCCAACTCCTCAAAAATCTCCGGCAGGCCCGAGAGGCCGATGAGGTTCTTGCCGATGCGCACAAAGGTGAGGTCATCTGCCATGATCGTCTCAGTCCACCCGGTTAATCGCCGATAAACTTCAATTCCCGCAGTTTTTGGATCAAGGCTTCTTTTTTATAGACGCCTTCATGGCGGGCGACTTGCTGGCCGGCGGCATTCAGGAACACCTGGGTGGGCACGATGGCCACTTTATACCGGCGGAACATAACATCTGCCTCGTCGATGTAGAGTTTTTCCACGTCGAACTGGCCGGGATACCGGTCCTTGACGGCCCGGATGACCAACTCCGACGCCTTGCAGATGGGACAGAATTTGCGGTCGAACTCCAGGATCTTCGGGCCAGCCGCGGGACCCATCGTCGCCTGGGCCAGAACCGTCGGCCCGGGACTCAGCCACAGCCATCCCAACAGCAGGAGCATCAGGACACTCAATCGGCCTACGTGCATGGGAGCGCTCCTTGTTCTTATATCCGATTCACTTTCAAATGTAACAAATCAAATATTCAACATATTGATATCTATATTTCTTTTAACCGAAAACGGAAAACGGAAAACCGAAAACGGAAAACAAAATTACACCCGGCTGTCCCGGTCCGCCGGTGGAATCAGGAGAATGGGACAGGGGGCAAACCGGGAGATGTTGTGCGCCACGCTGCCCAGAAAAATTTCCGCAATGAAGCCCTTGCCCTGAGTCCCCAAGACAATCAGGGAAATGTCGTTGGTTTGGAGGAATTCCAGGATGACCGGCACGGGATGGCCCACCACCATCCGGGTCTGAACCTCGGGCACGCCCGCGGCCTCCAGCCGGCCCTGGAGCAGGTCCAGGAAATTGCGGGCCACGGGGCCGGCTTCGGTGGGGCTTTGGGGTTCGCCCAATTTCCCCGGAGTTTCCATCAGGGCATGGAGCAGGGTGACCCGGGTCACTCCCCGGGGGGCCAACAGCTCCAGGTAGCACATGGCTTCGGCCGCGGTTTGGGAAAAATCCGTCGGCAACAGCAGGTGAGACAGAAGCTTGGTGCAGTCCCAGAGGCAGTTGGGCTCCTGGCCCTCACCCACCCGCACCGGCAGGACCAGGAGGGGGAACTGAATATTGTGCAGTACCGCGCCGGAAATGGTCCCCAACACTCCTTCCCGCCACCGGGATTTGCCGTGGGAACCGATGACGATCAGGGAGGCGCCGTATTTCTGGGCCACGCCATTCAAGGAGCGCCCCGGCAGACCGATGGGGGTCTCGATGATGACCTCAAGGCCCTGGTGCTCAAGGAGCCGCCGCTGGTCCGCCAGTCGGGAGGCGGCCGGAGGTGCCAGACTTTCGCCGGTGCCGCCGAAGAAATTCGGGGTGATGACGTAGGTCAGGATAACGCCGGAACATCCTAATTGCCGGAGTTCGGCCCCGCAAGCCACGATCTGGTCCCAAGCCGGAGATAGATCGGTGGCCATAACTACCCGGTCAAAGATCGGCCGCATCATGCCTCGCTCTCCCCTCCCTCCCCTTGGGACCCCCTCGGTTCCCCCAAGTTATCGGCTGTCATACCCATGAGTATAACAGGATACGGGAAAAATCAATGGCAGGGAGGCGGGCGGCGGCAGATATCCGCCATGGACCTCTCGCCTCTGAGCCCCTCCAGGACTGCGCCATCTTACTTTCCGGATCAATCTGACGACGTCTCATACTGACCCCTCGAAACATTTACTCACTAAATGTCTCAGCCCCACGGGTAGCAGCATACCTTGGATGAATATTGGGAAAATTGAAGGTTTTTCATGACTTCCGGATACACCATGGGGTAATGAGGCTACGCATTTGACTCTTTATAAAACCGCAGAGGAAAAAAATTGAAAGACTGACAAGATTATTCCCTAAAGTTATCCATCGCTGCGTCCGAAATATGTAGAAGAGTGGAAATAAGAGGCTCAAGCAGGTGGGGGAGCAGAAACTGATGTTGAACCGTTCTCTTGCGATTACCGGCATGATCTTCATGCTGCTTTTGTCTACCGGGGTATCCCCCGGTTGGACGCAGGCCGACCTCCGTTTCGAGCAGCATTCCCCCGAGGTGGAGAAGTACTGGAAGAAAAAGATCCTGCGCAACCCCCGGGATAGCCGGGCTTATTTCCATCTGGGGCGGCACTATGAGTTTACCCGGCGGATCCAGCTTGCCGCCGAGGCCTACCGCCAAGCCACGCTGCTTGACCCCGGCTGGCCCCAAGCCTTTTTTTACCTGGGCAAGGCCTATCGGGAACTGGGCCGCTACCAGGACGCGGCTACAGCCCTGAAGCGGGCCGTGACCCTCAAATCGGATTATGCCGCCGCCTATCATTTCCTGGGACTGGTACTGATCGATCTGGGGAGATAAGAAGAAGCCGCCGAAGCCCTGGTCCAAGCCTATACCTTTAATCCCGGCTGGGCGGAAACCTATTACGACAACACCACTTTTGGCATCCAACACGAGTTGGGTACGGATAAGGAGGTCAATCTGCGCCTTATCAAGTACATCTACCCGGTAAACCAACATCTGGCCCGAATCCTTTATAACAATTGGTCTCGGGGCAACGCCGCCATGAAGGAATACTGGGAAACGGTTTCCGGTGCTGAACTACCGGCCGACAAGGGTTATCATCAAGGGCCTATCCCGGGGTATCGTGAGCCCCAGGAGTTAGGGTATCAGAAAGCTCAAGATTTGGGGTTCCAGCGCCGGGCCAATGAGCCCAGCGCCCCGGAGTAACTGGCGGATTAACCGACCTGTGATGACCGATGGACTTCATGGGGTAAGATTGTCTGTTTTCAGAGAGGTGGGCGAGACATGAACGAATCTCAGGAGCAGGTCAGGAGAATATCCTTTAGAGACCTCCTAACCATTTTTTTCTCCAAATTACACGTGTTTCTGGGCATCCTGATCACCATTATTGTGGTAACCCTGGGGGTGGCTTTTTTTACCGATCCGATTTATAAGGTCACCGGCAATATCCTGGTGAAGCCCATGCTGGAGCAAGGCGTCAAGCTCATGGCTCCGGTGGCCACGCAAATGAGCACCCAGCCGGTGAGGGTGCAGGACATTACCTCAGAAGTCAGTATCCTGGAATCCCCCCAGTTGCTAAGCATGGTGGTCAAAGAACTTGATCTGACCAAAGGGGAAAAGCCGAAAGGCCTCCTCTCCCGAGCGGCACTCTATCTATGGGACCAAACCAACCAGCTAATGGTGGCCTTGGGGTTATCAGTGCAGCCCTCCCCCGAAGACCAGGCGGTTTTTGCCCTGAAAAAGAAATTGGATATCCTGCCCGTCGCCCTGTCCAACGTCATAGCGATCTCCCTGACCGGCAAATCACCTGAGCGGATTACCAAGATCGTCAATACCCTGATGCATGATTACGTCGAGTACCATGTGTCCTTGTATCGGGCCAAGGGAGCCCGGGTTTTCTATGCCGCCCAGGCCCAACTCTTTGCCCAAACCCTGAGGCAGGCGGAGAACGACCTGGAAAACTTCAAGAAAAAGTGGGCCATTATTGAAATCTCGACCCAGAATGACGCCAATATTGAACTGTTGCGGATGCTGCGGGAAAACCTGGCCTTGGTGCAGGCCAATATCAGCGACCGTAAGACCAAAATCGGGGTTCAACAACGGAATCTGGCAAGAACTGGCGAGGTAGGGGCCATTACTAAAGACATGCAAAGCGGCATTCTGGAAGAACTCATCCGGGAAATGGGTCCCTTGCTCATCGACCGGGAACGTATCGCGGCTCTCTACCAGAAATCCAGCCTCAAATACCAGGCCTTGAACCGCCAGGTGGGCGAGCTCCAGAAGGGTTATAACAAGCAAACTAAAGAACTCCTCAAGGGCAGCGCCCTGGATTTGAATGGTTTAAAGTCCTATGCCGCGGTATTGGGGAAGCATATCAGCGAAATCGAACAGAAATCGCTGCTGCTCTCTGAAAAACAGGTGGAATATGAGCGTCTGGTGCGGGAATTGAAGCTGCAGGAAAAGAATTATCTTCTTTACTTAGATAAGACGGAAGAGGCCCGCATCGAAGAACAACAGGATTCTTCCCGGGCTTCCAATGTGATTGTCTCCAGTTGGGGCAAAGTGCCTTCAGTGCCGGTGTTTCCGAAAAAGCTCCTGATGAGCTTCCTGTCCCTGGTTATCGGCTCCTTAGTGGGTATCGCCGGGGCCTTCACCGCTTATTACATGGATCATACCGTGAAGACCCCGGAAGACATTAGCCGGACTTGCCGGTCCCAGGTTCTAACCTTCATTGCGGACCAGACCCAGGTCACAGCCGGCGACGGCTCGCATCCAACTCCTGGGGGCAAATCACCGACCAGGATCTTTGCCCAATTGCCCTTGAAGTCGGGCCATACTTCCCGGCCGGGTGGGGGGGGGTACCCCTCTGGATGGCGGAACCGCAGCGTTATCCGGGAATATTGGAGAGCTTCCGCCCCCTGAAAGCTCATTTGCAATTCCTGGCAAAATCTCACCCACCCATGGCTATCCAGATCACCGGGGCCAATCGGCATGCCGGTTCCAGCACTACAGCGAGCAATCTGGCCCTGGTGCTGGCCTGGGACCTGGTCGACCACCGTATCCTGCTGGTGGACGGCAACCTGGCCGACCCATCGGCTCATCAAACCTTTGGCCTGTTGCGGGAACCGGGCTTGCTCAATTACTTGACCGGGGAGATGGACCTACAGCAGGTGGTGCAACCAACTATGCGCCCCAACCTGGAGGTGATCACCATAGGCAAGCCTGCCACCCAGGTTTTATCGCCCTTTGATCTTCTCAAATTTGCCACCTTCTTGGAAGAAATGCGAACCCGTTACGACTTCGTGTTGTTTGATTCGGCCCCCATTCTTGGTTCAAGTGACAGTTTCACTATTTCTACCAAGGTTGACGGGGTAATTATCGTTGCCGAAGCCAATCATACTCGCTACGAGTCGATCATCAGTATTGAGAACTACTTGCAAGACAGCGCCAATTTTATGGGCATTGTTCTAAATAAGCGACGGTTTGTTATTCCCAAGGTGTTGTATAACATCATATGAGGCATTTAGGTTGATACTTACTTGAGATCATGAAAAGTCCATTACGCCATTGCCACTTATCACATGGTTGCCTAAACGAGGAAATACCGATGCTGTCAAATAAAT
>JAUSOZ010000112.1 GCA_030655955.1 Deltaproteobacteria bacterium | reverse complement strand
CCCGGGGAGAATAATCTGGTCGACCATGGGGCAATAGTTACATGACTGACCGTAGGGGCGGTTCGCGAACCGCCCCTACAACCCGCAAAGGCAAACTATGCCCAACGATTT
This sequence comes from Deltaproteobacteria bacterium, assembly GCA_030655955.1. GTDB lineage: Bacteria > Desulfobacterota > Desulfobaccia > Desulfobaccales > 0-14-0-80-60-11 > 0-14-0-80-60-11. The sequence continues at coordinate 29,822 of JAUSOZ010000112.1, read as the reverse complement.
GCACTATTTCATGTTTTTTGTGGGCCGGCTGTTCCAGGGGGCCGAAATGATGATCCGGCATAGTGAGTACATCGAAGCCGATGAAAGTAACCTGATGTATGATTTTGTCGCCGCCCGGGAAGCCACCCGGGAAGCGCTCAAAGATGTGAAAGGATTTTTAGAAAAGATCTCTGGTCAAGATAACTTGGGCGACACGTAAATCTTTACGCCGCAAAACCCGGTAAGGTGTGCATGGCCCACCTTTCTGAGAAGTACACGGTGTATCAAGGGTGGGTCGGGCCCACATTCTATAAAAATGGAGCCATCAGAGCCGATGAGAAAATATCTGTTCAGGATAACCCTAACCCTGGCCACGCTGGGCCTGCTGCTGGGATATGCCCTGGCTGGGCCGGAGCCGGACGTCAAAGAGCCCTTTGAACAAGGCGTGGCCGCCCTGACCCAGGGCAATCCCACCTTGGCCGTGGAGAAATTCACCGCGGTGATAAAAATTGACCCGAAGATGCAGGTGGCCTACATCAACCGGGGCATTGCTGAAATGAGGCTGTCCCTGTGGGGCGACGCGGTGGGCGATTTCGACCAGGCCCTGGAGATAGACCCTCGCTCCCCGGAGGCCTTCTATAACCGGGGCCTGGCTTACAGCCGCCAGGGGGAGTTCGCCAAGGCCCTGGCGGACTATACCCAGGCCGCCAAATTCGCCCCCAAGGACTGGCAGATTTACTACAACCGGGGCAACACCTACCTGGATATGAAAAAGGCCAAGGAGGCGGTCAAGGATTATAACCGGGCCCTGAAACTGCACCCCCAGGCGCCGGAGATCCTGCACAACCGGAGCCTGGCCTACCTGGCCCTGGACAAACCGGAGCCGGCCATGGCCGACGCCGATAAGGTAATTGAACTCAAGGCCGACTATGCCCGGGCCTACTATAGCCGGGGGCAGGCCCTGGAAAAACTGGGCCACAAGTACGAGGCCCTGGCCGCCTACCGGCACTTTCTGAACACCGGCGACCCCGACGCCGACGCCTCGCTGCTCCGGAAGACGTTGGAACGGATTAATGCCCTGGAGGCGAAATGAGGGTTTTCAGTTTCCGGTTTCCGGTTTTCGGTAAAAACCTTTGTTAATTCATTTAGTTGCAATTTAGGCCGCCTGACGGTCATCCAGTGAAGATAGCCGAACGATAAAAGCGAAAAGGAAGAACTCAGAATCTTGACCGAAAACCGAAAACCGAAAACATGTCTTATTACATCACCACGCCCATCTATTACGTCAACGCCGAGCCCCACATCGGCCACGCCTACACCACGGTGGTGGCTGATGCCCTGGCCCGTTTCCACCGCCTCCTGGGCCGGGAGGTGCGCTTCCAGACCGGCACCGACGAGCACGGCGACAAGGTCATGGACGCCGCCGCGGCCGCCGGTCTGCCGGTCAAAGAGTTCGTCGACCAAATCAGCGGCCGGTTCCGGCAATCCTGGGACGACCTGGACATCAGCTACGATAATTACATCCGCACCACCGACCCGGCCCACGTTGAGGTGGTGGCCGAGGTCTTGCGGCGGGTGCACGACTCCGGGGATATTTATTTCGGGGAGTACGGCGGGCTCTATTGCTTCGGCTGCGAGTGCTTTTACCTGGCGCGGGACCTGGTGGACGGCCTCTGCCCGGACCACAAAACGGCCCCCACCTATCTCAAGGAAGAAAACTACTTCTTCCGCATGAGCAAGTACCAGGACTGGCTCCTCGACTTTATCCACACCCACCCCGACTGGATCCGGCCGGAGCGCTACAAAAACGAGATGCTGGCCTTTCTCAAGGAGCCCCTGGAGGACCTGTGCATCTCCCGGCCCAAGAGCCGCATGGATTGGGGCATCACCCTGCCCTTCGACGAGCGCTACGTCACCTACGTCTGGTTCGACGCCCTGATTAACTATCTCACGGGCCTGGATTACCCCGCGGGTGAGTTGTATAAAAAATTCTGGCCCGCCCAGCATCTCATCGCCAAGGATATTCTCAAACCCCATGCCATCTATTGGCCCACCATGCTGAGGGCCATGGGGGTGGCGCCTTTTGCCAACCTCAATGTCCACGGCTACTGGCAGATGGCGGCCGGCAAGATGTCCAAGAGCCTGGGGAACGTGGTGGAGCCCCGGACCCTGGCCGCCCGCTTCGGCATCGACCAGGTGCGCTACTTTTTCCTCCGGGAGATGGTCTTCGGGCTGGACGCTCATTTCAGCGAAGCCGCGCTCACCACCCGGATCAATGCCGACCTGGCCAACGATCTGGGCAATCTCTTCGCCCGCAGCCTGGGGATGGCGTTCAAATACCGGCAAGGCGTGGTCCCATCTCCGGGGACGTCAGACCCCTTGGACCGGGAAATTATCGCCGTGTTTGAGTCCATGGCCGCGGACTTCCTTCGCCTGTTTCCGGCCATGGAGTTCGGCAAGGCTTTGGCGCGTCTGTGGGAATGCATCGGCCTTTTAAACCGCTACATCGTGGCCGCGGCTCCCTGGGAACTGGCCAAACAGCCGGAGGCTGCCGGCCGGCTGGATACGGTCCTGTACCACCTGCTGGAAGGACTGCGCTGGATCGCGGCGCTGCTCCCGCCGGTCATGCCCGGCAGCGCCCTGAAGATGAGCCAGCAACTGGGCCTGGGGGCGAATCTGTGGGATCAACCCCTGCCCCAGGTGCTCACCTGGGGGCAGCTGGCGCCCGGCGGCCAGTTGGTCAAGGGCCCGGCCCTGTTTCCCCGGATCGAGGCGGAAGACAAGGCCGGAGCGTAAGAGTTACGGTCAGGGACCGCGGTTCCTGACCCCGCCACCCCATCCACGATGGAGGTGCTATGGACGCCACGTATCGTCGCCTCTTAGGGGCTGCCCTGGGTGTAGTCCTCTTGCTGGCGGGCTGTGCCGGGGCCCCGCCGCCCCCGCCGCTTTCGGAACCCGTGGCCCCGCTGCCCTCGGTGAGCCGCAGTCCCCGGGAGATGGCCCTGGAGCGGGCCCTGGGCGAGTTCTCCGGCGTCCCCTACCGTTCCGGGGGGACCGCCCCGGATGGGGTGGACTGCTCCGGGCTCATCCAGGCGCTGTACCAGCGGACGGGGGTGCGCCTGCCCCGCACCGTGGCCGACCAGTACGAGGCCGGCACCCCGGTGCGGCGCGAGGATCTGCGCTTCGGCGACGTGGTCTTTTTCAACCGCTACTGCCAGATCCGGGGCCGGGGTCCGTATCTGGCCAGCATCTTTTCCTCGGTGGACGAAGCCGAGGTGTGCCACAACGGCATCTATCTGGGCGGGGGCCGGTTCATGCACGCCTCCCCCCGGGGCGTATTTATCACCCGCCTGGACGCCGAGGTCTGGCGGGTCTCGTACCGCGGCGCCCGGCGCTATCTCCCCGGCGACAATTAACCTGGTAATATGAAGTTCCAGGCAAAATACTATTCATGTTCATGTCATTCTGAACGGAGCCCAGCGAAGTGAAGAATCTCGGCGGCTTTAAAAGAGAGATTCTTCGCGGCGCCCAGAATGACAAAAAACAGTCTTTTGATGGCTCGTTGGTATACTACCTTGGCTCTGGAGGCCTCGATGCGAAAATATGGGTTTGGTTATCTGGTTGGGTTAGGCCTGATGCTGTTGGCAGGGTTATGCCTCAATGTCCCTGAGGCCCGGGCCCAACGCAGTTTTCTCGGCGATTACACCTTCGGCTTCTGGGGGAATTCCCAGGAAGAAAGCCGCATGGGCCGGGAGGATATCATCGCCCGGGAGGGGTATTGCCCCACCGGCGGCTGCGTCCTGCGCCTGGACAAGGTAGAGGTGAGGCCCAGCCAGGCCCGGAAAGGCGGCACCCTGCAGCTTTCCACCACCTACACCATTCTCACCCCGGAGCAGGTGGCCATGCCGGTGGCCATCACCCGGGAGATTTTTTACCAGGAGAAATCCTTAGGAAGGACCAAGAGCATCGAGAGCCGGGTCTATAACGGCACCAGGACCCAGCACATCGATTTCACCCTGCCGGCTGATGCCGCTCCCGGCATCTACCAGTTGATCACCAAGATCAGTACGGGCTACGGCACGGCCGAGGACCGCACCGATTTCCAGGTGCAGTAGCCGGAAAAAACCTTCCCCTGAATCGCCTCTAGGGTCCGGTGCAAAAATTGCCCCGGGCCCCGGGCGCCTTTCCCCTATCCACTGAACCGGATGCTGCCGGACAGCCCTGATATTACGTGTAATGATCAAGATTCGAGCTGACAATCATCAAACCGAGATCAGATCAGACCTGATACCTGGGACTAAAACTTTACCTGTCGATAGGGTCAGTAGATATAGCTATCATATCCATATCAAAACACTTCAAGGAATTTTCTAACTGCGGAGATATAGCGAGGCCGTCGAAAAAACCCATTTCAGCTTGTCGTGATCTCCTCCCGGGTATTTTAGGGGATTTTAAGGGCAGGATAATTTGGCAGGATAACTTGACGATCTTCCGATTCCTGGCGTTACCACTATTGAGTAGCTCTTCCTGGACTTCCCTACTCCTCAGTTTTACGCCGGGGCCAGCCCATAATTCAAGACCTTTTCTATATTATGAACCAGGCAGTAAAGCAGCCACTGTATATTCACCTTGATCTTGCCTCTTAACGTGAAGCGGTCTAATCGCTTGTTACTCCGAATATTGGCAAACACGGGCTCTACTATGGCCAGGCGTTGCGGGTAGATTCTGCGTCCTGGTTCGGTATCGATTTTTGCCACCATGTGCTTGGAGAGACTCTCGCCAATGGGGACGAACAATTGTTTGCGTTTGGCACCAGCAGCATAAATGCATCGCGGTCTCAATGGGCAAGCTTGGCAATCTTTTTCCGCAGCAATATATTTGCGGTAAAGATGCCCACGGTTGAGAACTCGTTTGACTCGCAGCTTCAGGATCTTCCCATCAGGACAGGTATATTGGTCCAAAGCCTCCTCATAACGAAAGTCTTTTAAAGTGAATCTTCTCACCTGACGCCGTTTCTGGGTGGCGAATCTCGGGTCCCGGTTCCGGAACTTTCGGTCGGGAATATAGGCGTCCAACCCCAGCTCTTGGCACTTCCGTAAATTGACCAGGGTATGGTAATTGCTGTCGGCGGTAAGAATCTTTCTCTCAAAGTAGTCCGGCTCATGGCCAATGCTTTGTAAATTCCCTAACGCTCCGGTCAGCATGGGCGGGATATGGCCGTGGTCTTGCCCTTCGCCGAAGGCCTCACCATGTACAATCACCTGGTGTTTTCCATCAATGAGGGCCTGGCTTATACCCTTGGATGACACCGTGGGAAGTCATCATGGTGGCCGAGTCATTGTCCGTAATATTACTTTGTTTTTCTCTACCCGCCGCACCCAGCTTGGGCTGGTTCTCGGCCAGCCATTTCTCCATCAGCTCTGCCTTCTTCTGTAATTTCTCCACCTGCTGCTGCCGGTTGGGGCCTGAAGCCCTGGACCCGGGAGATTCATCCTGCCCTCGGTCGGCTTGTATCTGCTCCTCCAGCAACTGCGCCACCTTGGCATCGATCTTCTGCTTTTTCTTCTGGAGCTCGGGGAAAGTGCCGCTCCACTCTTTCGAGGCGTTCGAAGGCAGCTTGCAGCCATCCAAGGCAAACATCGTTCCGCCCAACAGGTTCATCTCCTCACAGACCAGCAGCACATCTCTAAAGAGGGGCAGGATCTCATCTTTCATGGAAGAAACAAAGGCGGCGATGGTGCTGTGATCAGGCTGTTGGCCACAAGCTAAGGCGATGAACACCACATTCTCGCGGCAGGCTTGTTCGATCCTCCGAGAAGAAATCAGCCCCCGGGAATAGGCCAGCAACACCACCTTTAAGAGGATCTTGGGGTCATACGCAGCCCTGCCGGTCTCATCATTACGGTATTTGTCCTGAAAGATGGCCATATCCAACCGCTTTTCCACCAGGGTATGAATAGCAAACTCCAAGGTTCCCGGCATTTGGGGGGGGAAGGGATACGGGGCTCGTTAATCAGCAAGGCACCAGATCGAGCGGATAGAGATTATCTTGCCAATATGAACAGGTGAAGAAAATGAGAGTTATGATTTGAATAACAAAATCCTCATCTCACCTTCCATCCTTTCGCCTGCTCATTCCCAGGAAACCAGCCGGTAGACCTCGATCAGGGGAGCGCCTGCTCCTAAACCATCCGGCGGCGGTGCAGTTTGGGTTCCAGGCGCATCTCAGCCTGGTGCGTCTCTCCGCTTCCGGGTTGCCGTTAACAGCTCCCCAGCCCCCGGATTCCCCCCCCATTTAACAAAAAATCTATAGATACCGATGAAGTAAATTAATGTTGGTGGCAGGGAGGTTGCTACCTCCTGAGCCGCGGTCTCCATGATTATCTGAGCGCCGCGGTACCGTACTATCATGGCTATTTTATAACGAGTTGCGGTCAAAGAAATACAGACGCAACGGAGGGGCGCACCTGTGTCTGTGCCCTCAGGGGGGGACACACAGGTCCCCCCTGCAAAAATTGTCCATTGAGCCCTAATCGGCATTTAAGGAGTCCCGGCGTGGCCAAGCAGAGAACAGGCACCAAACCGGATGAGGTTTTGCGGGCCCGGGCCAAAAAATTTCTGATCAAACCCGGCCCGGAACTGGACAAGATTCCCCTGACCGAGATCCAGAAGCTGGTGCACGAGCTGCAGATACACCAGGTCGAGCTGGACATGCAGAACGACGAGCTGCGCCGGTCTTATGCGGAAACCGAGGCCGCTTTAGTCAAATATGCCGACCTCTATGACTCCGCCCCCATCGGCTATTTCATCTTCAACCCGCAGGGGGTGATTCTGGAGGCGAATCTTACCGGCATCCGGTTATTGGGGCTGGAACGGGGCTCCCTCCTGTCCACCCCGTTCTTACCCCGCGTCGTCCCGGCATTCCAGGCTGAGTTCAGGGCTCACCTGCGCCAGGTTTTTGCCACCCAGACCCGACAATTCTGCACCTTGCAGTTAGTTACCCCAGAGGGCGCCGCCCGGTATGTGACGCTGGAGAGCATTGCGGTCCGGATTGCGGGCAACAGTTCCCTCCAATGCCGCTCTGCCGTCAGCGACTGCACGGCCCGCCAACTCGCCGAGACCGAACTGCACCGCAGTGAGGAAAAATTCCATCTGCTCTTTGATCAGGCTCCTCTGGGGTACCAGTCCCTGGACGAGGCGGGGCGCATCCTTGAGGTGAATCAGACCTGGCTGGACCTTATGGGATATCCCCGGGAGGAAGTCCTGGGCCGCTGGTTCGGCGACTTTTTGAAGCCCGACCACCAGGACTCCTTTACAAAACGTTTCACCCGCCTCAAGGCCGACGGGGAGGTCAGCGGCATCGAGTGGGAGATGGTGCGCCAGGACGGCACCGCCATCGTCGCCTCTTTTAACGGCAAGGTCATTCGGGACGAACAGGGAAAGTTCCTCAGGACCCATTGCCTGTTCGAGGATATCACCGCCCGCCGGCAGGCGGACAGGGAGTTGAAAAAGTCGCTTTCCCTGCTCCATAGCACCCTGGAATCCACGGCTGACGGCATTTTGGTGGTGGACCTGGAAGGGAAGATCGTCCGCTATAATAGCAAATTCATGAGCCTGTGGCGCATCCCGGCCGCAGTTATGGCCTCTGGTGATGACCGGCAAGCCCTCGCCTTTGTTGTGGACCAGTTGCACACCCCGGAGGCTTTCCTCGCCAAGGTGCAGGAGTTGTACGGCCACCCGGAGGCAGAGAGCTATGACGTGTTGGATTTCAAGGATGGACGGTTTTTTGAGCGCTATTCTCAACCTCACCGGATGGAGGGAGAGATTGTGGGCCGGGTTTGGAGTTTCCGGGACATCACCGCCCGCAAGCAGGCCGAGGAGAAAATCAACACCACCTGCACCTTTCTGGAAAATACTATTACCTCCTCGGTCGACCCCATCACCATCGTGGACGGACACGGCCGTTTCACCAGATGGAATCAAGCCGCGGCAGAGGCCTACGGCTATGGTGCTGAGGGCCTCACCGGCCTGACTGCCTTTGATTTATACGCCGATAAACCCGCCCTGGACAAGATGCTGGGCCAATTGCGCCGGGATGGTTTTGTCCGGGGGTATGAAATCGACATGCGGAAAAAGGACGGGACCATCGCCCCCTTTAGCCTGTCCATCGGCTTGCTGGCGGATGAGGACGGGAAAAGCATGGGAAGCGTGAGCGTGGCCCGGGACCTGAGTGCAACCAGACAATCCTTGGCGGTGATGAGTCTCATGAATAGCAGACTCCAGAATTTGGTGGAGGAAGCCGATAAGCGCAACCGCGAGCTTACCCTGGTCAACTCCATGGCGGAAAAACTCCAATCGTGCCTCTCCCTTGACGAAGCCTATCCCCTTATTGCCCAGTATGCCCAAGCCATATTTCCGCTGACGTCGGGCGCCCTGTTCATCCAATGCCCTACCAGCACCATGGTGGAGGCGGTTTCGACCTGGGGGGCTGCCCCGGTGGGGGAACTGGCTTTTCCTCCCAGTGATTGTTGGGCCCTGCGTCGAGGACGCATCAATATAGGCGGAAACCCTTGCCGGGAGTTGCTGTGCCGTCATCTGCCCGGCGCCCACCCGGAACCCTATTTGTGTCTGCCCTTGCTGGCCCAGGATGAGACCGTCGGTCTGTTACATATTCAGGGCCTCAACGACTACACCCCAGAGCTGGCTGAGCCGCTGCAGACTCTATCAGTGACCGTTGGTGACCACATCTCCCTGGCCCTGGCCAATATCCGTCTCAGGGAAACCCTGCGCCACCAGGTGGTCCACGACGTCCTCACCGGCCTGTTTAACCGGCGCTACCTGGAAGAGACCCTGGATCGGGAGATTTATCGGGGCCGACGCAAGGGAGTCTCCCTGGGCCTCATTATGCTGGACCTGGACCACTTCAAGCATTTCAATGACACCTTTGGCCACGAAGCCGGAGACAACCTGCTCCGTACCCTGGGAAAATTCCTGGGAGAGCGCGTGCGCCGGGAAGACGTGGCCTGCCGCTACGGGGGAGAAGAATTTGTCTTGATCCTGGCGGAAGCTTCGGAGGAGATTGTCTGCCAGCGGGCTGAGGAAATCAGGCGGGAATTCCCGGAGGTCCCGGTATTGTATCGGGGCCAGGTGCTTCAGAGCGTCACGGTGTCTGTGGGAGTGGCCATGTTCCCGGAGCACGGCGCCACCGGCCGGGACGTGCTCCGGGCCGCGGACGACGCCATGTACCGGGCCAAGGCCCAAGGCCGCAACCGGGTGGTGGTGGCAGAGGGCAGGGTGCAGTGCGCCCCGGATATCTTGCCAATATGGACAGGTGCAGAAAATGAGAGTTATGATTTGAATAGCTAAATACTAATCTCGCCTGATATCCTTTCCCCGGTTACTCCCGGGGCACCAGGCGGTAGATCTCGATCAGGGGCACACCCTGGGCCTCGGCCAGGCGGCGGCAGGCCTCGTACTCCGGCAGCACCCGGCGGCGGCCGCCGTACTCCATCACCTTCACCTGCAGCGGCCCGTACGCGGTCTCGATGGTCTCCGGCCAGCGCCGGGCCGTGACCCGCTCCACTTCCGTACACCTCACCCCTAAGGTAGTGGAGTCGGCGAACAACCGGGCCAGCAGCCCTTCCTTGGCCGCCAACGGGGCGATGACGGTGAGGCCTACTCCGGGGCGGTGCTTCTTCATCTGGATGGGGGCCAGGGCCACGTCAAGGGCCCCGGCGGCCAAAAGGCCGGTCATCAGGGGCTCGTACCACTCCGGGTTCATGTCGTCCAGGTGGGTTTCCAGCACCAAAACCACTTCCCGGAGGCCCGGGGCGGGAGTTAGGGGCGTCCCCAGGAAGAGGCGCAGGAGATTGGGGTGGCCCGGCAGGTCTCGTGAGCCGGCGCCGTAGCCCACTGCGGTTAGGGTCATGGGGGGGCAGGGCTCGCATTGCGCCTCGCAGGCCTTCAGGATCACCGCCCCGGTGGGGGTTACCAGCTCTCCCGGCAGGTCGGTGCCGTAAACCGGCAGGCCTTGTAAGAGTTCCAGGGTGGCCGGGGCCGGGTTGGGCAGCCGCCCATGGCCGGCGGCGATCATGCCCCATCCCATGGGCAGGGGGCTGCAAAAGACCCGGGAGACCCCCAGGTACTCTAAGCCGTGCGCCACTCCCACCACATCCACGATGGTGTCCAGGGCCCCCAGCTCGTGGAAGTGGACCGTTTCCAGGGGTTGGCCGTGAATGCGGGCCTCAACCTCCCCCAGGAGGCGGAAGGCGGTCAGGCTCCAGGTCTTGACCGTTTCGGTCAGGGGGGCCGCCTGGATCAGGGCGCAAATCTCCCGGTAGGTGCGGGCCGGTTGGTGCGTTCCGGCCTCAATCTCCACCTTGACGCCGGTGAGGTGCTGCTTGGTCACCCGGCGGGCCGTGAGGGAGACCTCGGCCAGCCCTAAGGCCGGGAGCAGCCCTTGCAGCTCTTCCACCGGCAGCCCCAGGTCAATCAAGGCCCCCAGGGTCATATCGCCGCTGAGGCCGGCAAAACAATCAAAAAACGCCCAGCATGGCTGAATTTCCAAGAATTATTCCCCCTCACCCTATCCCTCTCCCGCCAGGGGAGAGGGGATTAATGAAATGGTATTAACGCCATATAGTTTATTATTCATCTTTAGCTGAATTCCGAATATATGGCAGATAGCAAAACTATAGAAAGATATTTAAATCCTACATATGTCTGGTTAGATTACAATCAGCTTTTTTATATTAGGAAAACATTCATAGGCGATCAAGAATTTCATCAAAGTGATGGTTATTTGATTTGTTGAAACGAGGCCTCGAAAATCAAGCAAATTATATAATTTATATTTTGGCTAATTCGAAGATAAAGGTGATCGCTGATTCAGTAGAATTTAGAGCCTGTTCCGCTTCTACCCTTGTAACATTATTATACCCTTCGTGGATAACCTTATTCCGTAGTAAATAACAATTCAGATACCAGTTGACGACCTCCTGTCGGCCACTTACTGAAGGCAATGATCTCCATCCTCCTTGATTACTCTGTGGAGCCCATTCAATTGGTTTATTCCCCATAATAGATCGATAATCGTTAATAAAGAATTGCAAAAGAATAAGTTTATCTAAAAATGTTGTTGGTTTCTGTTTATACAAATACATTATTATATATTTATTTAATGTTTCATTAATTACAAATTCAAAAGCAGTATTCATTTCAACCGGAACTAACCTATAATTTTCACGCCAAAGATAGTTTTGTGCATTCCTTATTAGCACACGCCAAAATGGTACTTGAGTATTGCTTACTAACATTTCCTTGATTATTTTAATCACTTCTGGAGTACGCCCACTTATTCCCATCATTCCTTTCGGGTACGGCCTTATACCTCCATAAAAGATACGTTTAAATTCTTCATCCAATAAATAAAAACGGGCATCAGAAATATCAGCTAAGGTTACGGGAAATATATGGAATGAAGGTTCATCTAGTCTTTTGTCTTGATCGCGATAAACCTCAAGAATTCTATTACAAACTTTAAGAGCAATATTTATATAATCTTCTTCTTTATCTCGCCAAATATTATATTTTATTAAATCTTTTTCAGTAAAATCTGGTTTTGTAAAAAAGGATAAATTAGGCAATTCTATTTTATTTATAAAAATTATATTTAATTTAGTATTTCCCATTCGCCCGAAGGTATCATGGCCAAGTCCCCAGGGTCCTGCTGACGTCATAGGAGAATGTGCAGTCTCTGATTTGACAATAAAAGTAGTTTTTGCACGATATAAGTCATCTTCATGTAATATATCATAATAATCATCAGGAATATGCAAGCAAAATGGTAAAATAAAAGTTACACAAGGATGAACATACATACTTACTCACCTAATAAAGAAATTAATTATATATGCCATTCAATTAACGCCGTGGGGGTAAGTATCACTCCCCCAGAAAATGCTAACTCACTTGCCAGCCTCCACAACTATCACAAACCCCGAAAAAATCATAGATTTGATCTCCTGATCAGAATGGTACGGAATTCTTAACTTTTTACGAACATAGCAGCGTTCACTCCGGGGCGACGTCGACAAAGAGTTCGACCTCCTTGACGGCCCGGGGCTCGGCCTGGCGCACGGTGAATTTTAGATTGCGGTATTGCAGCTGCTCGCCGGCCCGGGGCAGGTCCCCTAACTCGGAGATGAGAAATCCGGCCAGGGTCTCGTAATCCCCCGCCGGCAGTTCCAGGTGCAGGGTTTCGTTCAGGGCCTTGATTTCCGTGCGGCCGCTGATCAGGTAGTGGCCCTCCCCCAGTTTCTTGAAGGGCGCCACCTCCTGGTCAAATTCGTCGGTGATCTCCCCGACGATCTCCTCTAAGAGGTCTTCGATGGTGACAATGCCCACGGCGCCGCCGTATTCGTCCACCACCACCGCCAGGTGGGTCCCCTGGCGCTGCATCTCGGAGAGCAGCCGGTCGATCTTCTTGAGTTCCGGCACGTAGGTGACGGGGCGCATGAAGGCGCGCACGGGACGGTCGGGGCCGTCCTCGCCCAGCAGGTCGAAATCATGCAGCACCCCGATGAGGTTGTCGATGCGGCGGTGGTAGACCGGCAGCCGGGAAAAGCGGGTGGTGCGGAATTCTTCCAGGGCCTGGCCCACGGTTAGCGTGTCCGGGATAGCCGCCACCCGGATGAGCGGCACCATCACTTCCTTGACGGTGCGCAGGGAAAACTGCAGGATGCGATGGATGAAGATGCGCTCCTTGCGCTCCAGGTCCACTTCCGGGCCGCTCTTAGCCACCACCAGGCGCAGGTCTTCCCGGGTGATGAAGGGAAGCTCGCCGGTCTTCCTGACCCCGGCCGCAATGAGCACCAGCCGGCTCAGGCCGCCGAACAACAGGGTGATGGGATAAATGACCCAGGAGGCCACATAGAGGGGCGGGGCCAGCTTCTCCGCCAGCACCGTGGCTTGCTGCCGGCCGATGGATTTAGGGATGATCTCCCCGATAATCAGCAGCAGGGGAGGCAAAGCGATCATGGCGGGGACCACGCCGCCTGGGCCCAGACGGTCCAGGAGAAACATAGTCACCAGGATGGTGTTGGCCGCCGAGGACATGTAGGCCCCCAAGAGGGTAGTGGCCAGCAGGTATCCCGGCTGGGAGAGCAGTTTCAAGGCCATTTTGGCGCCCCGGGAGCCCTCTTCGGCGCGTTGGTGCAGGCGGCGGCGGTTGGCCGAGACCAGGGAGATCTCGGAGGCGGCGAAAAAACCTTCCAGGATCACCAGGGGGACGCAAAAGAGCAGGATCCCGTAGATCATGGGGTCTCCCGCCGCACTTCCACCTCCAGGATGCGGTTGCCTTTCATGCGCAGCACCCGAAAGGTGAACTTGCCATGAGCGTCATAAGCGCCATACGCGTCATAAGCAATGGTCCGCCCTTCCCGGGGCAGGGAACCGAACAGGTTCAACACCAGCCCGCCGATGGTGTCGAATTCCGCCGCCGGCAGCTTCAGGCCCAGTTCCTCGTTAAAATCCGTCAGGGAGACGTGCCCCTTGACCCGCCAGACGCCCGGGGACACCGTCTGCAGGGCCTCTTCTTCGTCCTGGAACTCCTGGGGGATTTCGCCGCAGAGCTCCTCCAACAGGTCCTCTACCGAAACCAGACCCACCAGGCTGCCATATTCATCCACCACCAGGGCCAGACGCTGATGTTGGGCCTGGAGTTCGTTCAACAGGTCAAAGGCCCGCTTGTTTTCCGGGACATAATGGGCCGGGCGCAGGAGGTGCCGGGGCATCTCGCCCTCGCAGGGGCCTTGATGGCACAACTCCAGGATGTCCTTGGCGTGGAGGACCCCCAGCACCTGGTCGTGCGTCTCCTCATAGATGGGCACCCGGGAGAACCGGGAGCGCTTGATGGCCTGGATCATCTCCGGGAAAGGCAGGTCCACGGGGAGGGTGAACATGTCGGGTCGGGGCACCATGATCTGCCCTACCCGGAGTTCCCCGAAATTGAGCAGATTCTGGATGAAATCCCGCTCTATGGCCGCGATCAGGCCCCCGCGGTGGCTGTCCTCCACCATCCCGACGAAATCTTCCTGCTGCACCGAATGCACCGGCAGCTCCGGACGAAATCCCAGGGCTACCAGAATACCCCGGCTGATTTGCAGAAAGACCACCCGGAAGGGGGAGAGAATAAAGATCACCGGCTTGATCAACGGCGCCATGCGGCCGGCGAAGCGAGCAGGGTATGCCAGGGCCAGGGATTTGGGGATGATTTCTCCCAGGAACTGGAAGGTGGGGGCTATGACCAGGAGCACCAGCCATTCGCCATGGGGCCCCCAGAGGCTCAAGACCATGGAAGTGGCCAGGACCGAAAAGACGATGCTGGAGGTCTCAACCCCGATGAGCACCGTCACCAGCAGGCGCCGGGGGCGGGACAGGAGGTCTTCCACCACCCCGCCCCGGGCCGGTTGCTGCTCTTTCAGGCGCAAACGATCCAGAGGGCTCAGGGAAAACAGGGAGGTTTCGGACATGGCAAAGAAGGCCACCAGGAGCACCAGACCGCCCATGGCCAGCCAGTGAATCAGATAGGGATTTGAAAAAATGGAGTCCACTGTTCTCGCAGGGTAACGGTGTATGACCCTGGCGGGTCACAACGCAACATCAACCTCTGGCACAGCCGCCATTGGCTATTCTTGAAAAAAGGCGGGGTGCGCTGTGCGCACCCTACCTGTGGGTTGCCTTCGTCAATCCAGGGTTTTTGCTGAAAGCTGAAAGCTGATAGCTGCCCCCCTCACACCACCGGGCGGGAAGGTGGCGTGGTCAGCCGCCCCACCGGGGTTCCGGTTTTCTTGCTCTCCTTGAAAGGCGAGCGCATCAAGGCTTCGTTCAGCACCTCATCCATGTCGGCCACGGCCACGAACTTAATGCGGCGCTTGACGTTCTTGGGAATCTCCACCAGGTCTTTCTTGTTGGCCGCGGGGATGATGACCTTCTTGACCCGGGCCCGGAGCGCCGCAATGGCCTTCTCTTTGAGGCCGCCGATGGGCAGCACCTTGCCCCGGAGGGTGATTTCGCCGGTCATGGCCACGTCCCGCCGCACCGGGATCTGGGTGAGGGCGGAAATCAGGGCGGTGGCCATGGTGACCCCGGCCGAGGGGCCGTCCTTGGGGGTGGCGCCGGCGGGCACGTGGATGTGGATATCCAGCTTTTCGTAGAAATCCGGCGCCAGGTTGAGGCGCTCGGCCCGGGCTCGGGCGTAACTCAAGGCCGCCTGGCCCGATTCCTTCATCACGTCGCCCAACTGGCCCGTCATGGTGAGTTGGCCTTTGCCTTTCATCAGACTGGCTTCTACCGCCAGGGTCTCGCCCCCCACCTGGGTCCAGGCCAGGCCCGTAGCCACCCCCACTTCGTTTTCCACTTCGCCATCCGGGAGAAAGCGGGGCGGTCCCAGGTAGAGGTGCAGGTTGCCCCCGGTGATGGCGAAAGGCCCTTTTTCGCCTTCGGCGATGCGCCGGGCCACTTTCCGGCACAGGGAGCCGATCTCCCGCTCCAGGTTCCGGAGCCCCGCCTCCAGGGTGTAGTTCATGATGACCCGCCGGATCACCTCGGTGGAAATCTTGAAATCCTGGGAGCGCAGGCCGTTTTCCGTCAACTGCCGGGGCAGGAGGTGGCGCAGGACGATGGCCAGCTTCTCATCCTCGGTGTAGCCTGCCAGGCGGATAACCTCCATGCGGTCTCGTAAGGCCGAGGGAATGGGGTCCACCAGGTTGGCGGTGGTGATGAACATCACCCGGGACAGGTCAAAGGGCACATTGAGGTAATGGTCGCTGAAGGAGTGGTTCTGCTCCGGGTCCAGCACCTCCAGGAGGGCCGCGGCGGGATCGCCCCTAAAGTCCATACCGATCTTGTCAACTTCGTCCAGGATGAACACCGGGTTGTTGGAACCGGCATTTTTGACCCCTTGGATGATCCGCCCCGGCAGGGCGCCGATGTAAGTGCGGCGGTGGCCCCGGATCTCGGCCTCGTCCCGCATGCCCCCCAGGGAGATGCGCACGAACTTGCGGCCCATGGCCCGGGCAATGGACTGCCCCAGGGAGGTCTTGCCCACTCCCGGAGGCCCCACGAAACAGAGAATGGGACCCTTCATCTTCTTATTGAGTTTGCGGACGCTCAGGTACTCCAGGACGCGGTCTTTGACCTTTTCCAGGTTGAAATGGTCCTCGTCCAGGATAATCTTGGCCTCTTTGACTTCCAGCTTATCCCGGGTGCTCTTGCTCCAGGGCAAGGACACCAGCCAGTCCAGGTAGGTGCGGACGATGGAGGCCTCGGCGGCGTCGGGATGCATCTGCTCCAGGCGGGACAGCTGTTTGAGGGCGTCTTCTTCCGCCTGCTTGGGCATCCGGGCCTGGGCGATCTTGAGACGGTACTCTTCCATCTCCTTGGTGGTTTCGTCCAGGTCGCCCAGTTCTTTTTTGATGGCCCGCAACTGCTCCCGGAGGAAGTATTCCCGCTGGGTGCGGTCCATTTCCTCCCGGGCCTGGTTCTGGATCTTGGCCTGGATGGCGGAGACTTCCATTTCTTTGCGCAGAAAATCATTGACTTTGATGAGACTGCGGATGGGGTCCATTTCCTCCAGCACCATCTGGGCCTCATCGATTTTGAGGCGCAAATTGGCCGCCACCAGGTCGGCCAGGTGACCGGGGTCCTCGATGGACTCCAGGATAGCCAGCAGATCCGGTGACATGATGCCCTTGAGGGTGAGGATTTTCTCGGACATCTCCCGGGCGTTGCGCATCAGGGCCTCGGCCTCGGGGGAGATCTCGGTGATGGTTGTCTCCGGCAATACCTCCATGGCCACCAGGAAGTAGGGGCGCTCCTTAACATATTCCTTGACCATGGCCTTGGATTTGCCCTGGACCAGGATTTTCAAGCGTCCGTCCGGCAGTTTCAGCATCCGCAAAATGAGGCTGACCGTGCCCACGGAGTAGATGTCTTCGGCTTCGGGGTTTTCCACGGATTGATCTTTTTGGGTGGCCAGAAAGATCAAGCGGTCTTGGGCCAGGGCCGCTTCAATCGCTAATACCGAGGTTTCCCGGCCCACAAACAACGGCAGCACCATATTCGGAAAAACCACCACGTCCCGTACTGCCAACATGGGCAGTTCGCTGGGGATGATGATCTCATGTTTTTCATCTTCTGTGGTTGCCATGTTATCTCCTGAGAGATGCGGATAGGTCGATAGGTGAGGCGACGCCGGTCGGCTGGCGGGGTGGAATTCCGAGGTGGCTGAAGACCGTCATTTTCAATATGCCTCTCCCATAGCAGAATTTCCCCTTAGGGTCAACCGGAACGTTACGCCTTATTAATAACATAATACCGATTGTGATGAAGAGCAACCGGTAACCCCGGGGGCAAAAATGGGACCGGGAACCTTGCCTTGCCGCCGGGGATTGAGACCAGAACTGACGCGGGCGGCGCCCCCCTCACTATAAGACGGCATTTTGGTCCAGTTTATTAAATCATCGGAAAAAATTTGCCGGGCTTTTGGAACCGGCCAAGGAAAACTCAAGGGAGAAAAAGCGTGATATCTGGAGGGTAAAATCTTGAGCGGCAATTGCCGGGCCAGCCTTAAGCCCCGCAGGTCAAAAGCCACCAGGAGTGCCAATCGCCATAGAGGGTCAGGACCTATCGGCGATAACGGCGGGTAAAATCCTCATTGACGGCATAAACCTGGAGACCCCGAATGGCGGCATACTGGACGTGGGCGTTTTCTTCTTCCAGCAACAGGAGATGCAGGCGCAGGGGGGCAAAGAGGGGTGCGAGGTCGTCTTCCAGGCGTTGCCGCAGCTTTTGTCCCTCCCAGTAATCCAGGGGGTGCTCCAGCAACACTACGCCCTGATCCAGGTCGCTGTCCGGTTTGCCCTCCACGGCTTCGCCCCGGAGCCGGGCCGGCCCCAATTCTTTTTGGAACCCCAGAAAATAAGCCAGGCCAACACCGTTTGCTTGTAAAATATTCATAAAATTTTCCCGGCCCCGGCCTTGATTGTTCACAAACATTAACGTAACATAATCAATGAAAAAATTGGGGATTTTTGGGCAAGCATGGTATAGTAGGCCGATTCAGAAAAAAACTTGGGGGGAAAGAAATGGGGGGGGACACCATTTCAGTCCGCAGCAAGTCCGTTATTGACGCGCTTCCCAGGATACACCTCAACCGCATCGAACGCGCCGTTCAGCGAGCCACCACCGCCATGCTTAAGATGCAAGAGCCGGCGGGTTACTGGTGGGCCGAACTGGAGTCCAACGTCACCATTACCGCGGAGTATATTATGCTCCACCGGTTTTTGGGCCTGGACGAGACCAAGGTGCCCCGGATGGCGGCGGATATCCTGGACAAGCAGCTCCCGAACGGCGGCTGGCCGATCTGGCAGGGGGACGGCGGCGAGCTCAGCACCACGGTGGAAGCCTATCTGGCCCTGAAGATCGCGGGCCTGTCGGCGGAAGACCCCCGTCTGCTCAAAGCCCGGGACTTTGTTCTCTCCCGGGGAGGGGTGCTCAAGACCCGGGTCTTTACCCGCATCTTTCTGGCCCTGTTCGGCCAGGTCAGTTGGGACGGCATTCCGCTGCTGCCGGTGGAGTTCATGCTGCTCCCCCCCTGGTCCGGGCTGAGCATTTATGAATTCTCCAGTTGGACCCGGGCCACCGTAGTCCCCCTGATGATTATCATGGCCAAGCGCCCGGTCCGGCCCCTGCCGCCGGAGCAGGGAATCCGAGAGCTTTTCCTGTCCTCCGACGAGCCGGTTTCCCAGCACCGGGTGGCCTGGAAGCGCGAATCTTCCCCCCTGGAAAACCTGTTTATCATCCTGGACCGGATTCTGAAGCTCTATGCCTGGCTGCGGCTCCCCTGGCCCCGTAACTTTGCCATCAAGAAGGCGGAAGAATGGATCCTGGAACACCAGGAGGACAGCGGCGACTGGGCCGGCATCCAGCCGCCCATGGTCAACTCCCTTCTGGCCCTGCACTGCCTGGGCTATGACCTGGGGCACGACGTCGTCCAGCGGGGTGTGAAGGCCCTGGAGTTCTTCACCCTGGAAGATGATGATCGCACCTGGCTCCAATCCTGCATCTCCCCGGTGTGGGATACCGCCCTGGCGGTTCGGGCTCTGGCGGCGGCGGGCCTGCCCCCTGAGCATCCCGCCATGACCCAAGCCACCTCCTGGCTGCTGGCCCAACAGATTTTCAAACCCGGTGACTGGTGCGTCAAATGCCCGGACTTGCCGCCTGGGGGCTGGGCCTTCGAGTTTCACAACAACTGGTATCCCGACGTCGATGACAGCTCCATGGTCCTGGTGGCCTTAAAGGATGGCCTGGCGGATACGGCCAGGCACGAGGCGGCCTTGCAGCGGGGCATCAACTGGTGCCTGGGCATGCAGTCGAAAAACGGCGGCTTCGCCTCGTTTGACAAGGATAATACCAAGGAGTGGCTCAACGCCATCCCTTTCGGGGATCTGAAGGCCCTGGTAGACCCGCCCAGCGAGGATATCACGGCTCGCGTCCTCGAGATGATGGGGGCCTTCGGCCACGGTCTGGACCACCCCGCAGCCGACCGGGCCCTGGCCTTCCTGCACCGCACCCAGCACCCCGAGGGCCCCTGGTGGGGGCGTTGGGGGGTTAATTACCTTTATGGCACCTGGTCCGTGCTGGTGGCCCTGGAACGCATCGGCGAGGATATGAGCCGGCCCTACGTCCAGCGGGCGGTGAATTGGATCAAGAGCCATCAGAACCCCGACGGCGGCTGGGGCGAGGTCTGCGAATCTTACCGCCACCCGGAACTCATGGGTCAGGGGCCGTCCACCGCCTCCCAGACTGCCTGGGCCCTCTTGGGGCTCCTCGCCGCCGGCGAAGTCCAGGCTTCGGAAGTGGAGGCCGGGATCGACTACCTGGTCAAGATCCAAAACGCCCAGGGCCGCTGGGACGAGAAATACTTCACCGGCACCGGCTTCCCCAACCATTTCATGATTCGCTATCACCTCTATCGGGACTGTTTTCCCCTGATGGCCCTGGGGGCTTATGTGCAGGCGCACAAGTCTCCGGCAGGCGGCAATCCCGGCGCCTGACCCCGGTGCGCTCGCAGATCAAAATCCCCCCTCACCCCCCTTTAGTAAAGGGGGGAACCCATAAAACAAACCTCGTGGACCAGAAGAGCGAAAGAGCAATCCTTACTTTTCTCTCTAAGCATTCTCCCCAAATAAGAGGAGAGAAAACAACTAAGCGTAAATACACCAAAATTCCCTCTCCCCTGCGAGGGGAGAGGGTTAGGGGTGGCTTCGTCACCTGACACCCCCTCACCCCAACCCTCTCCCCCCGCTTCTGTTTGGACCGGAGAGAGGGGTCAGGGTCAGGGGCAGCAGTGTCCGGTTAGGAAATTGCATGTGGCGACCAGTAAGTACCAGCGAAAAAGATTTCTCCCGGAGGCGATTATTTCCTTGACAAGTAGCTTGTGAACAAGTGGCGATTTCGTAATAACCTAATAATATAATGAAGTTACGAAATGCCACGCAGCCTCACAGCCCAGGATACCGAAACCCAGGAACCGTCTTTCCAGGAATTATGGCAACCTGTTGAAAATTTTAGCGAATATATCCCGCGGCTACAATCCCGGGGGGATCGACCCTTGCAAATGACCTTTGAACAGCAACTCAAATCCTTAATCCTCTTCCATTTAGAAGAGCACAACTCCGCCCGGCACCTGCTACAGGTGCTGAAGCAGGACGATTTTGTCCGCGACTTCATCGCCCCGCCCGAAGGCATTGGCCGGAGCAGTTATGGCGAGGCCCTCAACACCAGGGGCCTGGAACAATTATACTTTGTTTATGAGAAACTTCAGGCCCAGGCTGCCCTCGCTTTGCCCAAGACCCATGCCGAACTGGGTGAATTGGTGGCCATTGACGGCACCCTCATCAACGCGGTTAGTTCCATGGCCTGGGCCGATTACTCCTCCACCAGCAAAAAGGCCAAAATCCACCTGGGCTTTGACATTAACCGGGGTATCCCCGGAAAAATCTGTCTGACCGAGGGCAAAGGGGATGAAAAGCCGATGGTCCCCCAACTCCTGTCACCCGGCCAAACCGGGGTCATGGACCGCAATTACCAATGCTACCGCAACTTCGACCGCTGGCAGGATGAAGGCCGACAGTTTGTCTGCCGCATCAAGGCCGGCAGCGTCAAGACCTGCCTGGAAACTTATGCGGTCCCGGAGGGCGGCCCGGTGTACCATGATGCCCTGATGCGCCTGGGCGCCCCCAGGGCCAGCCAAACGCAGCGGCCGGTGCGGGTCGTGGGGTATTGGGTGGACTCCAAACAATTCTGGGTCGCCACCAACCGCTTTGACCTCCCTGCCGCCGACATTGCTTTGATTTATAAACTGCGCTGGGAGATCGAAAAATTCTTTGCCTGGTGGAAACAGCACCTGAACGTCTATCCCCTGATTGCCCGCAGCCCCTATGGCTTCATGGTGCAAGTTCTCGGCGGCCTCATCACCTATCTCTTGCTGGCCATTTATTGCCATAAGCATTTTCAGGAAAAAGTCAGCATCAACAGGGTCAGAGAATTACGCATCAACATCCAAAATGAGGCTCGGATTCTGGATAATTACCCCCCCGACCCCTGGCAGCAGAAGAATTACGCTCATGCAAAAACCTAACCGGACACTGCTGCCTAAATCCCCCTTTTTCAAAGGGGGACTTAACCCGCCAAGTCCGGTGCTCCAAGACTGCCTTTGTGTCCATCGCATTGAGAAACGCTCTACTAGTCTAGTATCGTGTCCCACAGATACCTTACAAAAAGTTGGCCTCAATAACTCCCCCTTCCCTGGTGGGAGGGGGATAGGTTGAAGCAATACCCAGCAATTTTACCCCCACCCCAGCCCTCCCCCATCAAGGGGGAGGGAGCAAAAACCTGCAACCTTTGGTAAGATAATCCTGGGACGACACACTAGAAGCTCAAGGGAGACAGCATGCAATACACTGAAGGCAGGATGGGGCGGGTCTTTATCTTGAGACTGGAGGATGGGGAGCGCCTGAACGATACCCTGGAGGCCTTCGCCCGGAACCACCAATTGGCGCACGCTCTGGCTTTTTACCTGGGCGGCTCCGCCAGCGGCAGCACGTTGGTGGTGGGGCCGGATACCGAACGCACCGATGCCGTGGTGCCCCTGCTCCACATGCTCCAGGGCTCCCAGGAGGTCCTGGCCCTGGGGACCCTGATCGCCGACGAGGAGGGCGCGCCGGTGCTCCACATGCACGCCGCCGCCGGCCGGGAAGGACAAGCCACCGTGGGCTGCACCCGGGCCGGGGTGGACGTCTGGCTGGTGGGCGAAGTGGTGCTGCTGGAGATTGTCGGCCCCGAGGCCCGGCGCCGCAAGGACCCGAAGAGCGGCTTTCAGCTCCTGACGGTGGGACCGGAGAAAAAGTAACCCACTCTGGTCACTCTGGTTCCCAAGTTGTACTTGGGAACCAACGCTTGGCACTTAAGGTGCGCTTTTTCTGGTTCCCAAGCTCCTGCTTGGGGACCCCCTTGGACGCCAAGTTCCGCTTGGCGAATCAGGTAATGGATAGTATTTTCCTGCTCGCAGCCGATGAGGTGCCCCAGCCGAGCTGGGGCAAAAAGATAGCGTTCCCAAGCAGGAGCTTGGGAACGAGAATGAGAGGGTTCGCACCTGGTCAATCACCCTATGGGCACCTCGTACCGTTAGTTTTTGTGTCGGGTGCGCCCTGCGCACCATCCCCCAATGGATGTCAATCGCCGTGAACCTGCCTCATAGGCAAGGAATCAAACTCATGCCGGATAAAATCGCCCAGATCGGGCGGCAAGCCGCCCTGGCCGCCGGAGCGGTGATGCGCCAGAATTATTCAAAACCCCATGAGATCACCATGAAAGGGGCCATCGACCCGGTGACCGAGACCGATTATGAGTGTCAGGAAATCATCATCGGGATGATCCACCAGGCCTTCCCGGACCACGGCTTTCTGGCCGAGGAGAGGAGTGTAGGACAGCCGCCCCCGGCTGTCCCGGAACCCGGCCACCCGGGCCTGGCCTGGGAGAGCGACCCCTTACGTCCCGCCTGCCGCTGGATCATCGACCCCCTGGACGGCACGGTCAATTTCGCCCACGGCTATCCGGCCTTTTGCGTCTCCATCGCCTGCGAGGCCGACGGCGCCCTCATATACGGGGTGATCTACGACCCCCTGCGGGATGAACTCTTCGAGGCGAGCCGGGGAGGGGGGGCCAGCCTCAACGGCACGCCCATCCGGGTCTCCGCTACGGCGCGGTTGGATCGGGCCCTCATCGCCACGGGCTTTCCCTATGACATCAGGGAGCGGGTGCCCGAGACCCTGGCCCGCCTGGGCCGCCTGCTAAGAATTGTCCAGGGGCTGCGCCGGGGCGGCTCCGCCGCCCTGGACCTGGCCTACGTCGCCTGCGGCCGCCTGGACGGCTTCTTTGAAGAAAACCTCAAACCCTGGGACACCGCCGCCGGCCTCCTCATCGTCACCGAAGCCGGGGGCAAGATCACCACCTTCGCCGGCCGGGACTACGACCTTTACTCGCCTAATATCCTGGCGAGCAATGGGGTGCTACACCGGGAATTGTCGGTGTTGGTCTAAAAGAATGGATTCCAACGAATTACCGGGTTTCTTCCAAAAACTCTTGACCGAAAAACCGACATGGGATATAAGGAATAATCATGATCACAATGCTGAACAACTGGTGCTGGTGGCGCGTGATGGCGGGCTCGTGAGGTACGTCCACCGGCAGGTTTGATATTGTTCGGGGCCCCTCACGAGAGGGGCTCCGGTTTTTTTAGGCGGAAAAGCCGTGGCCCTAAAGAGCCCCGGCTTTTTTTTATGGTTTTGATGCTATAGTGGGTTAAGAGCACAATCAGAGGTCCACAGGCAGGATGCCTGTGCCACTGATGCTGGTGCTACGGGTAATTGCCGGTAGGGCCGACCAGAGGGCGACCCAGCGGGTCGCCCCTACACAGAATGGATAATGAACGGAGAACGCATGGTTTATCCGGATTTTGAGACGTTTGCCGACATGGCCCGGCAGGGCAACCTGATCCCGGTCTATCGCGAGATCCTGGGGGATTTGGAGACCCCGGTGTCGGCCTATAAGAAGTTGCGGGGCGCGGGCTGTTCTTTCCTGTTGGAGAGTGTCGAAGGCGGGGAGAAGTGGGGCCGCTTCAGTTTTCTGGGCCTCAACCCGTCGCTGATGTTCCAGGTGGAGGGTGGCAAAACCGTCATCCACCGTAACGGCCGCCAGGAGACCCTGGACCCCGCCGCCGACCCCTTTGAACACCTGCGCCGCCTGATGGCCGGGTTCATCCCGGTGGCCACCCCGGGGCTGCCCCGGTTCTGGGGCGGGTTGGTGGGGTATTTGGGCTACGACATGGTGCGCTACATCGAGCGGCTGCCGACCATCAATCCCCCCATCGCCATGCCCGAGGCCCGGCTGATGCTGGCGGACAACCTGCTGATTTTCGACAACCTGCGCCAGACTATCAAAATTCTGCACCTGGTGCACCTGGACCCGGCCGCTCCCCTGCAGGAGCACTACGACCGGGCGGTGGCGGCCATCGACGTGATCGTGGCGCGCCTGCGCCAGCCGGTGCCCCTGGGCGAGCCCCCGCCGGCGACGCCGCGGCCGCCCCTGACCTCCAATCTTTCACAAGAGCACTTCGAAGACATGGTGCGCCGGGGCAAGGAGTACATCGTGGCCGGGGATGTCATCCAGGTGGTGCTGTCCCAGTGCTTTGCCACCCCGCTGCGCCACGACCCCTTTGACCTCTACCGGGCCTTGCGCCTGATCAACCCGTCGCCGTACATGTTCTATCTGGACCAGGGCGATATGAAGCTGGTGGGGGCCTCTCCCGAAATCCTGGTACGCCTGGAGGACGGGCAGGTCAGCTACCGGCCCATCGCCGGGACGCGGGTCCGGGGCGCCACGCCGGCCGAAGACCAGGCTCTGGAAGCGGAGCTGTTGGCCGACCCCAAGGAGCGGGCCGAGCACCTGATGCTGGTGGATTTGGGGCGCAACGACGTGGGCCGGGTGGCCAAGATCGGCAGCGTGCGCGTGCCGGAACTCTTTTCCATCGAACGCTACTCGCATGTCATGCACATCGTCTCGCAGGTGGAAGGGGAGCTGGCGCCGGAATACGACGGCATTGATCTGCTCAAGTCCACCTTTCCCGCCGGCACCGTGGCCGGGGCCCCCAAGGTGCGGGCCATGGAGATCATCGAGGAGCTGGAACCCACCCGCCGGGGCCCCTATGCCGGGGCGGTGGGTTACCTCAGCTTCAGCGGCAACCTGGATTTTTGCATCACCATCCGCAGCTTCACCGTCCACCAGGGCCAGGTCTACCTCCAGGTGGGGGCCGGCATCGTGGCGGATTCGGACCCGCCCACCGAGTTCGAAGAAACGGTGAACAAGGGCAAGGCCCTGATGCGGGCCCTGGACCGGGCCGAGGAAGGGTTGATGTGAGGTTGAATCATGCTTGGGGGAACCCCACTTTTTATCAAAATAGAGGTTCCCCCAAACCCCCTCCTGCAAAAATATAAGGGGGGTGGAGAAAAATATGTTAGTAATGATAGATAATTACGATTCCTTCACCTATAACCTGGTGCAGTATTTCGGCCAGTTGGGGGAGGAAGTGCGGGTCTTTCGCAACGATCAGATCGATCTGGCGGGCCTGGAGGCCAGCCGGCCAAGCCGTCTGGTGATTTCCCCCGGTCCCTGTTCTCCCAATGAGGCGGGGATATCGGTGGCGGCCATCAGCCATTTTGCCGGCAAGATCCCCATCCTGGGGGTCTGCCTGGGCCATCAGGCCATCGGCGCGGCGTTTGGGGGCAACGTCGTCCGGGCCCAGCGCCTGATGCACGGCAAGACCTCCCTCATCTACCACGACGGCAAGGACCTGTTCTACGGCCTGCCGTCGCCGTTTGAGGCGACCCGCTACCACTCCCTCATCGTGGAACGGCAGAGCCTGCCGGAGACCCTGGCGGTGTCGGCGCAAACCGCAGTGGGGGAGATCATGGGGTTGCGTCACCGGGACCTGGCGGTGTATGGGGTTCAATTCCACCCCGAGTCGATCCTCACCACCGAGGGCCTCAGTCTGCTGCGCAATTTTCTGAAGCGCCGAAAGGGGTAGATTCGTGACCGGTTGGGGTGTGTGGTTGCAGTTTTTCCTGATTGCCGGGACGATCACCGTGGCGGGCTTTCAGCTGTCCAAACACGGGGACGTGCTGGCGGAAAAGACCGGGATGGGCCGCACCTGGCTGGGCCTGGTGCTGTTGGCGGCGGTGACCTCCCTGCCGGAGATGGCCACCGGCATGAGTGCGGTCTTTTGGGTGCAGGCGCCGGACCTCACCGTGGGAGACCTCCTGGGGAGCTGCATGTTTAACCTGTTGATCCTGGCGGTGGTTGACCTGTTTTATCCGCCGGGACCGGTGCTCACCGCCGCCCATCGCGGCCATTTGCTGGCCGCCTGTTTCGTGGTGGTGATGCTGGGGGTGGCGCTTATGGGTTTGATCGCCACGCCGCCGTTGACTGGCCTCACCCTGGGACATGTGGCCTTGAGCAGCCCGATCTTGATTCTCTGCTACCTGGCGGCCATGCGCTCGCTGTTCCGTTATCAGCGGCGGGACCGCAAGGCTTACCTGGCGGAGCATGAAGAGACTCTGCTCTATGAAGACGTCAGCCTGGGGTCCGCGGCCGGGAAATTCGCCCTTTCCGCTCTGGTGGTGGTGGCGGCCGGCGTTTTTTTGCCCCAGGTCGCGGCTCAGATCGCGGTGGTCATGGGGTGGCAACAGTCCATGGTGGGCACCATCTTCGTGGCCGCGGCCACTTCCCTGCCGGAGTTGGTGGTGACCTTGAGCGCCCTGCGCCTGGGCGCGGTGGATCTGGCGGTGGGCAATCTCTTCGGCAGTAACCTGGTCAATCTGGGGATCCTGGGCCTCATGGGTCTGCTCTATGTCAAGGCCCCCTTGTTGCAGGTGGTGTCGGCCAAACACGTGAGCACCGGGGTAATGGCCGTCATCATGACCGGCATCGCCGCCACCGAGATGATGTACCGGCCTCAGAAGAAGACGCTGCGTTGGATGAGCCTCGGCGCCTTTATCCTGGTCTTTTTGTATGCCGCCCACATCTTTGTGCAGATGCTGGGGGCGTGATCGCAACCACGGTGAATAATCCATGAATCACAACGGCGCCTCCGACCACAACCCCCGGCAGGGCTTGGAATCTGATACCCCGCCCCCGGCGGACATCCCGGAGGAAAAACCGCACCCGGAATACCGGATCAACATCTACCGGGACTGGTGCAAGTCCTGTGGCATCTGCGCCGCCTTCTGCCCGCGGCAGTGCTTGAGCCTGGATGCTGAAGGCGCCCCGGTGGTGGATAGAGCCGACCGCTGCACCGGCTGCCGCTGGTGCGAGCTGCACTGCCCGGATTTTGCCATCTGCGTCCGGGAACGGGAAGTGGAAAAGCCCGTTGAAGATGCGGCGAAATGATAACAAGTTCAGCTCATCAATAGAGGACTAACCCGTAGGGGCGCACCCGTGTGTGCGCCCTGAGAGGGGGGACACACAGGTCCCCCCCTACGGAGAAAAACTGATCAAGTGCTGATTGTCGCTATCAGGGAGAACGGACGTTGACTGCAAACCTCAACCAGGGCCGTACAAAACTGCTCCAGGGCAACGAAGCGGTGGTGGAAGGGGCGCTGGCGGCGGGCTGCCGGTTTTTTGCCGGCTACCCTATCACCCCGGCCACGGAGATCAGCGAGGTTATGTCCTCCCGCCTGCCCGCGGTGGGCGGCACCTTCATCCAGATGGAGGATGAGATCGCCTCCCTGGGGGCGGTGATCGGGGCCTCGCTCGCCGGCGCCAAGGCCATGACCGCCACCAGCGGCCCGGGGTTTTCCCTGATGCAGGAAAACCTGGGGTTCGCCTGCATGGCGGAGGTGCCCTGCGTCATCGTCAATGTTATGCGGGGCGGGCCGAGCACCGGGCTGCCCACCCGGGTCAGCCAGGGCGACGTGATGGCCGCCCGGTGGGGCACCCACGGCGACCACCCCATCATCGTCCTGGCCGCATCCACCACCCGGGACTGCTTCGACCTGACGGTCACCGCCTTCAACCTGTCGGAAAAATATCGCACCCCGGTGATTCTGCTGACCGACGAAGTGGTGGCCCATACCCGGGAAAAGGTGGTGCTGCCGGGGTCTGCAGAGGTGAAGGTGGTGAACCGCCTGCGCCCCACGGTGCCGCCGGAATGGTACGTCCCCTATGCCGATACCGCCAGCGGGGTGCCGCCCATGGGGATCTTCGGCGACGGCTACCGCTACCATGTCACCGGCCTCACCCACGACGTCCATGGATTCCCCACCGAGCGGCCCGATGAGATCGTGCCGTTCATAAACCGGCTCTTCCGCAAGATCACCCAGCATTTTGACGATATTCTCCTGGTGGAAGAAGAGATGACCGCCGACGCCGAAATCCTGGTGGTGGCCTACGGGTCGGTGGCCCGGTCGGCCCGGCGGGCCGTCCGGGAGGCACGGGACCGGGGCATCAAGGCCGGGTTAATGCAACTGGTCACCCTGTGGCCTTTTCCCAGGCGCTTGCTGGAACCACACCTGCGAAAAGTCCGGGCGGTGCTGGTGCCGGAGCTCAACATGGGCCAGATGTCCCGGGAGGTCAAACGGGTCAACCAGGGGCTGACGCGGATTGAAACCCTGAACCGGATTGATGGGGCGCTGATTACGCCGCAGGAAATTTTCGGAAGGTTGGCGATTTTATAAAGAACCATAAGCGATTAACAGGGGGGGCGCGCATGGCTAAAATAGTCTGGGAGGAATTGGAGCAGGAGGGGATCAGCTGGGTTGGAAAGAGAAATGTCTATAGATGCAAAGTCCCCGGAGGCTGGCTGGTGCGGATTCAAGGCGCGGATGCCGCCTATCTCACGTTTCTTCCGGACCCTGAGCACCGGTGGGTGTAAGTCTTTGTAGGGTGCGTTTTACGCACCAATTATCATGCCCTGCGCCTAGAAGCATGGGGGTGCGTAGAACGCACCCTACATTGATGGTTAAGATGTAGGGAAGGTCGGCGGGCGCGGAGGCCCGCCCCACCGTAAACAAAAGCTGAAGGCTAATCGCTGACAGCTGAGAGCTAAAAATGTTCGAAGTCACCAAGCTTGTTCACAAGTACCTGCGCCACGAGAAGAAGTTCCCGCACGTCTGGTGTCCGGGGTGCGGCAACGGCATTGTCCTGGGGGCGCTGATCCGGGCCATCGACCGCACCGGGTTTGCCAAAGACGACATTGTCCTGGTGACCGGGATCGGCTGCGCCGGGCGGATGAGCGTGTACGTGGATTTCAATACCCTCCACACCACCCACGGCCGGGCCTTGACCTTCGCCACCGGCGTCAAACTGGCCAACCCCAAGCTCCAGGTGATCGTGGTCATGGGCGACGGCGACGCCACCGCCATCGGCGGCAACCATTTTATCCACGCCGCCCGGCGCAACCTGAACCTCACGGCCATCATCATCAACAACAATATTTACGGCATGACCGGCGGCCAGTATTCCCCCACCACGCCTTACGGGGCCAGGTCCGCCACCTCGCTGTACGGCAACGTGGAACACGCCTTTTCCATCAGCGAGATGGCCGTGTGCGCCGGGGCCGCCATGGTGGGGCGGGGCACGGTTTACCACGCCACCCTGTTGGACCAGCTCATGGAGCAGGCCATCAAGAAACGGGGTTTCGCGGTGGTGGAGGTTATCAGCCACTG
>JAUSOZ010000110.1 GCA_030655955.1 Deltaproteobacteria bacterium | reverse complement strand
GGTCTTGCCCAGGAAATCCATAATGATGACTTCCAGGGTCTGGTCACCGGTCCGGAAAGACACCCGGGCTTCGCTTACCATCACCTTGCCCTGTTTCAGGGTGGTGCCGCTGGGCTTGCCTTCCATGGTCCAGCCGGGGATTTTAATGTCCACAAAGGGCAACAATTCTTTAAAATTGACCACTTCCGCCCCAGCCGGCCCCACCAGACCGAAGATTATCCATGACAAACCAAGCAGCATTGCCAGCCTGCACTTTGCGGCTGTGGCTCGATGACCTGGCATTGCTCTCTCCTCTGTTCCGAAAAGTTCCAAGTTCCAAGTTCAAGGTTCAAAGTTGGGGGTAGGCTCATCTTGAGCTTTTCATAATTTATGGGTGAGCCAAGGGCTCATGAGCGACTGCCTAAAAGAGACCAGTTGACGAGAATTTTAAAATATTTTCAACCGAGCTCCAACAGGTTTTCCCATCGGGAAACCGGACACCCTTAGCCAACTTCCCCGGCGCGGTTATGCATCGCCGCCCGGTTTAACCACAAGCCCGCGGTATACCCCCAGATGGCATTGTAGAACACTACCAAAAGGGGTGTGAGAACACCCAGTTGCAGACCAAAAACGCCTTTGTGGGCCATCAGGGGAAAGACCAGGAAGAGTTGCACCAGGGTGGGAGCGAGGCTGAAGAGCAGACCCCGCACCGGAAATGACCACCGGGGTCCAGGCAACAGGAACAGCAGGCCCCAGAGCCCGCCCCACACCAGCCGGGGATAAAGAAAGGCCGGGGTCAACGCCGGGGCGATATGGACCCCCAGGGCCGGGGCGATCCCGAGATATCCGCCGAGCCATACCGCCAGGCTGTTCCACAGGGCCCCCCAACATCCGGCCGCAAAAACCAGGGAGAGGTTTCTCATCGTCAGGTCCATGGCATCCCCCTTCAAAGCTTAGCCCGGCAAAACCTCACCGCTACAGGGTCGCATCCGCCCGGGGCCGGATCAAGCTCGCGGCACCCCCTAAGGCGTGAGCCCCGGTGAAATCCGGGCTGACCGGGACAGACAGCCCGGACATTGGCAGGGGCGCCTGGTCAAAATATAACCATCCCGGGGGGCTTGTCATGGCCCAATTTAGGGGTTTTGCTGATGCAAGGGAAAAAATCCGGACCGGATAGGCGCCGCCTCAAGGAAGGGAAGAAACTGAAAAACTCCCCTGGCCAGGGCGCGGCAGGGGGAAAACCGGCACAGGTGGCGGAGGAGGGGACTCGGAAGCCGTGGGTCCCCATCCTCCGGTTCAAGACCGCATTAGCCCAGGATGGCCTTCAGGTCCGCATCCGGGGTGGTGATGGGTTTGAGGTCGAAGTTTTTCACCAGCACGTCCAGGACGTTGGGGGTGATGAAGGCCGGGAGGCTCGGCCCAATGCGGATGTCCTTGATGCCCAGGTAAAGGAGCGTCAGCAGGATGGCCACGGCCTTCTGTTCGTACCAGGAACAAATAATGGACAGGGGCAGGTCGTTGACCCCCACCCCGAAGGCATTGGCCAGGGCCACCGCGATTTGCACCGCCGAGTAGGCATCGTTGCACTGGCCCACGTCCAGGAGCCGGGGAATGCCGCCGATATCGCCCATTTCTTTGTCAAAGAAGCGGAACTTGCCGCAGGCCAGGGTCAGGACCACGCAGTCCTTGGGCACCTTCTCGACGAACTCGGTAAAGTAGTTGCGGGTGGGTTTGGCCCCGTCGCAGCCGCCTACCAGGAAGAAGTGCCGAAGCTGCTTGTTCTTCACCGCCTCGATGACCGCTCCCGCCACGCCTAAAACCGCTTTCCTGGCAAAGCCGACCATGACGGATTTCCCATTGCTGTCCTCGCTAAAGCCCGGCAGGGCCAAAGCCTTGTCGATCACTGCCTTGAAATTGAGGTCCGGGATGTGGGTGATGCCCGGCCAGCCCACCAGACCCCGGGTGAACAGGTTGGGGGCGTAGATTTCCTGGGGCCGTTGGATGCAGTTGGTGGTCATGACGATGGCCCCGGGGAACTGGGCGAACTCCTTGGCCTGGTTCTGCCAGGCGGTGCCGAAGTGGCCGTAGAAATGGGGATACCTTTTGAGGCCGGGGTAGCCGTGCGTGGGGAGCATCTCGCCGTGGGTGTAGACGGAGATGCCTTTGCCGGCGCTCTGCTTCAGGATCTCTTCCAGGTCCAGGAGATCGTGCCCGGAAACCAGGATGGCCTTGCCTTTCTTGTGCCCCAGGGTAACCTGGGTGGGCACCGGGTGGCCGTACCGGCCGGTGTTGCCCGCATCCAGCAGTTCCATGGCCCTCAAGTTGATCTCGCCGCATTTGAGCACCAGGGCCAGGAGGTCGTTCAGGCCCAGGGCTTTAGCTGCGGTGGCCGCCAAACCCTCGTGGATGAAGGCGTAGACCTTGTCGTCTTCCTGCCCCAAGATCCGGGCATGGTCGGCATAGGCGCAGACGCCCTTGATGCCGAACAGCAACGTGTGCTTCAGGGCCAGGATATCGGCATCGGCCGCGGGGTAGGATTTGAGGCCCACGGTTTCGGCCTGCTTGACCATTCCCTCTTGGCTGGCTTCGGGCTTAAAGGTGGCCGGACCGGCGGCAAAATCGGCCTTGCCCCCTTTGGCCATGACTTCAGCCTTGAGGCCCTCCCGCAAAAATACACTTTGATTGATAAGTCTGATGAACCTCTGGGGATCGAAATCAACGTTGGTCAGGGTCGAAAACGCCGCTTCGCAGGTAAAGGCGTTAATATCCCCGTCGCTGACGCTGACTTTGCGGCCGGCCTCGGCCACCATCGACAGCCCCTGGAGGCTGTAAATCAATAAATCCTGCAGGGCCGCCACCTCGGCATTCTTGCCGCATACGCCCAGGACCGTGCATCCCTCACCTTTGGCCGCTTGTTCACACTGATAACAAAACATTGCTGTCCTCCTAAATTTTGTATTTCTAAAACCCTGTGGTTTGGGTTGCCAAAACCCTTGTGACTCTTAATCTACTTCCGGCCTCGACGTGGCGCCTTGACTTAAGACAAAAATTACAGAAATTCTCCAGGTTTCAGACATTTCATTACTGGGGCGAAATTCGCGGGACCCCGGGGCGGACTGACGCACTGCAGGATATGAGGCTGCCTCCTTCACAAGGGGTCACAATATTGTTAATGCTAAAAATAGGCATCCATTTTACAAAGTCATCCTTTGGGAAGATTTTTTCTCATGCCTGGCGGTTGATTCATAATCCATTTTCATCTTTTTCAGAGGCCAGCGTGCGAGGGGGCCCAAAATATAGGCCGGACAGATGGGTCCGCCCTTACATTAGGATAAATTACCTTAATGGGCGCAATTTGGGATACGCGGGTTTTCCTGGGCTTAAACAGGAAGGAACGGTGCGGGGAACCAGAATTTGGCGGACACGCAGGTCCGCCGCTACAACCGGGGTTTATTCCAGCAATTCTTTCAACGCCAGCAACTCATCCCGGATGGTCTTCAGCAGGGACAGCACCTGATGGTCCAGGGGGGCAGGGGAAAAGAGCCGGGGCTGCAGGCGGTGCTGCTCGGGCTTATGGTTCATCTGGCGGCGCATGGCTGCCAGGCTCAGTTTTTCTTCTTCCCGGAGGCGCTTGATCTCCAGGATGAGCTGGATATCGGCCGGGCGATAGAGGCGGTGCCGGGAGCCGCGGCGGCTGGGCTTCAGGAGCTTGCCCTGGGTTTCCCAGTACCGCAGCACATGGGTATTGACCCCGGTGATGCGGCTCACCTCACCGATGCTATAAAAAGCTTTGCGGGGGATATCCTCTTCCACTCTCTGCCTTGAGAAGTTCAAGGTTGAGACCTCTGCGAAAGTCTCCATCGCTATCCTTGCTCATCAAAATGTAGCGTAGGCGCCCTCGCCTGCGCCTAAATAGAGTATGGACAGCCGAGGGCGGCTATCCTACATGAGACTTTCGC
>JAUSOZ010000102.1 GCA_030655955.1 Deltaproteobacteria bacterium | reverse complement strand
GCCGGGGGCCTGGTGCCGCTCTTAGAGGCCGGGGCCCGGGTGATGCCGCCGGGCTGTTGGGGGTGTATCGGCATGGGCCAGGCCCCGCCCACCAATGCGGCGTCGGTGCGCACCTTTCCCCGGAACTTTCCGGGACGCAGCGGCACCAAAGACGACCGGGTCTATCTGGCCAGTCCCGAAACCGCGGTGGCCGCGGCCATCTTCGGGGCACTACAAGACCCCCGGGACCTGGGGGATTATCCCCGGATGAGGGCACCCCGGCGTTGGGTGGCCAACGGCAGCAACATCATCCCCCCGCCGCCGCCGGGCGAGGCCGGGGAAGTGGTCCGGGGACCCAACATCGTGCCCTTTCCCGTGCTTTCCCCCCTGCCCGAGACCTGGCGTGGGGAAGTGTGGCTCAAAGTGGGGGACAATGTCACCACCGACGACATCCTGCCGGCGGGCAGCCAGATCCTGCCGCTCCGGAGCAACCTCCCGGCCATCAGCCAGTACGCCTTCACCCGTCTGGACCCGGAATTTCCCCAGCGGGTTGCCGGCCGGGGGGAAGGCGCGGTGGTGGGCGGGGAGAACTATGGCCAGGGGTCGTCCCGGGAGCACGCCGCCCTGGCGCCCCGGTTCCTGGGGGTGAGGGTCAAACTGGTGAAAAGCTTTGCCCGGATTCACCTGGCCAACCTGATCAATTTCGGCATCCTGCCCCTGACCTTCGAGAATCCCGGGGATTACGACCTCTTAAGCCAGGGGCAAACCCTGGAATTGCCCGGGGTGCGGCAGCGGCTGCTGGACGGGGCGGAACGCCTGCCCCTGAAGCTGGGTGATCGGGAAATCTGGGTCAAGGTGGACCTGTCGACGCGGCAGCGCCGTTTGCTCGCGGTGGGCGGGGCCTTGAACCTGGCCAGAGAGGGATAAGGTACCGTAGGGGCGGACCCATGTGTCCGCCCTGCTTGATGGTGGCACAGCCTTTCCAGGCTGTGCGAAACTCCCCGCACAGGATAGAAAGCCTGTGCCACCAAAAACTTAGTGAATCAGCCACCTCTCGACTTGTGGGTTTTGCTTAGCATCAGGGGCGAGAAGGGGGCTGCGGGGCGCCGTTGGCCTTGCCGTAACCCGGCAGAGAGGTAAGCGCATGGGAATCTGGGATTCGCTCTTTAAGTCAAAACCACCTCCCTTAGAGCCCACCTGGGAGATTGTCGAAAAACAATTGTCTGTGGACCATAAGAAGTACCTGGTCCGGATAAAAAAAGGCGGCAAAGAACTCTACGCCGAGGATCTCTTCCAGGCGGCGAAAGCCCCCAAGGATCTCGCCTTCAGCCGGTTTTTCCTGCTCAATGAAAACCCGTCCAAACCGCACTTTGCCGCCTCTTTAGAGGAGGCGATAGACTGGTTCACCGGCCGGAAGCACCCCAAAGACGGGTATAACACCATCTGGTGGGGCGACCGGTTCACCTATGAGTGCGCCATCTGTCAGGCCAAGCGGGAAGTGGACTTGCGGATCACCCAGGTGGAGCGTCTGACGGTGACATCGGCCATCCCCACGCAACGGGAAATCGTCGGCTGGCGCGTGGTCGAGGTGGAATCCGAGCTG
The DNA here is from genome assembly GCA_030655955.1 of Deltaproteobacteria bacterium. Lineage (GTDB taxonomy): Bacteria > Desulfobacterota > Desulfobaccia > Desulfobaccales > 0-14-0-80-60-11 > 0-14-0-80-60-11. The sequence goes on along the minus strand of JAUSOZ010000102.1, from coordinate 2,665 downwards.
ACCGGCAAAGGGATTCCCACCAAAAAATTAGATGACTATAAAACTTTTCCGGTGGTCATGTGGCACGAATTTCCCAACCGGTACCTGTGCGGCAATTGCGCCCGGAAGCTGGCCGAAGTGGGCCGGGGGTCGGAAGCCGCCGAGGCCTTTGTCTTTGAGGTGAAGTGAGGATAGTGCGGGCCCTATCCGGCCTTTGTATTAATGATGGTGCGCGGGGCGCACCCTATGGAAAAATATTAGAGGGCTTAGGGCAGGACCCTGGCAATCGCCATTAGTAAGACCATCAAAAATGGGTGATTAGTAGAAACTAATAAGCCACCAAAGAATGATATCCATCCTAACACGACCAGGGCGGTACAGGAAACGACGTTACACACTACTTTTAGCATGGCAACACCTCCTTGAGAAGTTTTATTACTTCCTAAAAGGCCTTTGCCAAGGCTACCCTGCTCCGCACATTTATATCGTGCCCTAAACCTTCTTATATAATTTTATCATAAAATAAAGAGAAGTAAACGAAGCCATTAATGAAATTATAGGGGTCTTAACCAATGGACTTTGAGGCTTGTTTCATCGACGGCAAGTGGGTCTCGACCGCGGCGCGGTTAGAGGTCCTCTCGCCCTGGTCCGGGGAGGTGGTGGGCGAGGTGTGCCTGGCCGGGCCGGGTGAGTGGGAGGCGGCGATCAGCGCGGCGGAACGCGCCGCGGTGACTTTACGCAAAATGTCCAGCCAGGAGCGCCGGGAGATGCTGGAAGCCCTGGTGGCCGGGGTCAAGGCCTGCCAGGCAGAACTGGCCCAGACCATCGTGGCCGAGGGCGGCAAACCCATTACCTATGCCCGGGGGGAGGTGAGCCGGGGGGTGATGACGCTTTCCCTGGCCGCGGAGGAAGCGGCCCGGCTGGGGGGTGAGGTGCTGCCCCTGGACCTGACCCGGGCTACCGCCGGGCGCTGGGGGATCACCCGGCGCTTTCCCGTGGGGCCGGTTTTGGGGATCACGCCGTTCAATTTCCCCTTCAACCTGGTGGCCCACAAGGTGGCCCCGGCCCTGGCGGCGGGGAACCCCATCATCATCAAGCCGTCGTCCGCCTGTCCCCTGACGGCTTTGAAGCTGGCGGAGGTCTGGGACCAGGCCGGGCTGCCGGCGGGAGGGCTTCAGGTGCTGCCCAGCACCAGCCGCCTGGCCGAGGCCGCGGTGGCTGACGACCGCTTGAAAGTCCTGTCTTTTACCGGCAGCGCCGCGGTGGGCTGGGACCTGAAAGGCAAGGCTGGCAAGAAAAGGGTCATCCTGGAGCTGGGAGGCAACGCCGCCTGCATCATCGATGCCGGGGCGGATCTGGCCTATGCGGCGCGCCGGGCCGCCATCGGCGCCTTCGCCCACGCCGGCCAGGTCTGCATCGCGGTGCAGCGCCTCCTGGTGCACCGGGAGATCTATGAGTCTTTCCAGGCGATCTTTCTTCAGACCATCGAGGCGAAAATCCCGGCGGGGGACCCGGCCCGGGAAGAGACGGTCATCGGCCCGATGATCGACGCGCAGGCTGCGGCCCGGGTGAGGCAGTGGGTCCAGGAAGCCAAAAGCGGCGGGGCCACACTGGTGGCCGGGAACCCCGGCGCCGGCAACCTCATACCGGCCATGGTCCTTACCGGCGTGACCCGGGAGATGAAGGTCTGGAATCAGGAGGTCTTCGGGCCGGTGGTGGTCCTGACACCCTTTGACGATTTCGCCCAGGCCCTGGCCCTGGCCAACGACTCGGACTACGGCCTCCAGGCCGGGGTCTTCACCCCGAATCTGGCCCACATGTGGCAGGCCTTCGAGACCCTGGAAGTGGGGGGCGTGATCATCAATGATGCGCCGGTCTTCCGGCTGGATCACATGCCCTACGGCGGGACCAAGGCCTCGGGCCTGGGCCGGGAAGGAGTGCGCTACGCCATGGAGGAACTCACGGACCTCCGCCTCCTGGCCCTCAAGGTTTAGCCGGAACCAGGCCGGGGGCCTTATAGCGTTTGCCAAAAGTTCCTCCTCATTGATGGTTCTTAAATCCCCCTAAATCCAATACTGTTCACTTAGCACCCGAGCTGTCAAAAAATCCTGGACCGCATTTATTAACGACAGGGAGAAAGTGATTACTTCCCCCTCACCCTAACCCTCTCCCCCATTGGGGGAGAGGGAATAAAGCCGGAACTCCGGTAATTCTCCCTCTCCCCCCGGCGGGGGGAGAGGGCTGGGGTGAGGGGGGGGCCTCCTCGCCCCAGCGACCCATCGAAATACGCCAAAGCTTAAGTGAACAGCATTGCCCCTAAATCCCCCTTCTTCAAAGGTGGACTTTCAAAGGAATTTCGCTAAGTTCCCCCCTTTGGAAAAGGGGGGGTCGGGGAGATTTAGGTTCTTGGAGAATGTGCCCTAGGGAAAAAAACTTTTGGCAATCGCCTTAATTGGCCATACACCAGACTTGAACTGGCCACCACTAAATCGACATCAGATTAAATCCGGCCTTGAGGGCTAAAGGTGAAAGCGTTGGCTGGGCCTGGAATGCTGATACGATAACCATAGAGAATATTTGTTATTCTTAGAGCCTCTTGCAAAAGTCTTTTTTGGGTTGAATTTTTGAAAAATTAAGCCTCATCGGCGCTCCTGTGCTAAGGTATTTTTGAGAAAAAACAATAGCC
>JAUSOZ010000060.1 GCA_030655955.1 Deltaproteobacteria bacterium | reverse complement strand
GGAGGTAATGCCCTGCTCCACCCACCAGCCGAACAGGAGGTCTTCGTACTCGGCGGCGCTGGGCTGGCGCACGCAGCGGTATTCCTGGCCCTTGTGGGTGGCCGTTGCCGGCTTGAAATCATCCTGGCTCCGGATGGCGTTTAAGGGCGACTGCTGCACGATGATGCCGCCGTCCACCAGGCACTTGAAATCCACGAAGCGGTGGTGGATCAGCTCCACGAGGCGCTCGAAGCGGGGTATTTTGATGATCCTCAGGTCCTTGGCCTTTTTCAGGATGTCCAGGGTGCCGGCCTCAAAATCCGGGGCGGCCAGGACTTCCAGGTAGTTTTGCGCCACCATCTCGGCGGTGGCCTTGTCTATGGGCCGGTTGAAGACCGCTGCGCCCCCGAAGGCGGCGATGCGGTCGGCCATGTTGGCCTTGCCGTAGGCCGCAGCCAGGGAATCAGCCCAGGCGGCGCCGCAGGGATTGTTGTGCTTCAGGATCACCGCGGCGGGTTTCCTCTGGAGCCACTTGATGATATTCAGGCCGTTGTCCAGGTCCGTCAGGTTGGTTTTCCCGGGGTGTTTGCCGGCCTGGACCATGGCCGCTTCATCGATGGCGCTGGTGAAGCCGTTATTGGGGTCCAGAAAGTGACACTCGCCCAGGGTCAGGTGCCCGGCCACCAATTCGTAGAGCGCGGCTTCCTGGCCGGGGTTCTCGCCGTAGCGCAGCCCCATCTCGATGAGCTCACCCTTGGCGTCGGGCAATTTCCAGGTGCGCTTGCGGTAGACGAGCTTCTGGTCGCCGAAGCTGACGGTCATCTCCGGGGGAAAATGGTCTGCCATCACGGTACGGTACATGGCCTTGATATCGCTCATAGGGGTTCTCCTCTAAAAACAGTTTTCGGTTTTCGGTTTCCGGTTTTTGGTTAAGACCGGCAGGGCCGCAGATTGAGCTTCTCTATATCCGTGGTTAATTCTTATTAATTCCTCGACGGCGGGTAGCCTTATTGTGGCACGAGTTGCCCCTCCTTGACAAGCGCCTTTCCGGCAACGGGGCGAAATTGACAGGCACCCCGGCAAATGCTAATATTTAAAAGGTATTGAGGATCAGGACCCGGCCTTTGAACGGAATTTTTTTTACCGAAAACCGAAAACCGAAAACGGAAAACCGTCTTTAAAATGGAGATAAAACCTCTGGACTTTTTAATCGGCTTGAGCCTGGGTCTGGCCCTGGGCATCGGGGGAACCATACTGGTGAGCCGGATTAGAGGCTGGCTGGGGTACTCCGAGACCGGCCGCCTGCGGGCCGAGAACCGCACCTTGGCGCGCCGCCTGGCGGCCAAGGACCGGCACATCGGGCGGATGCTGGCCGAGACGCAGCGCCTGGCAGAGCGGCTGGGGCAAAAGAGCCTGAACGACCTCAGCGGCAAAAGCGATGAAACACTGACTACTGACCACTGACTACTGGCAACATTAAGGAGGCATTATGGCCCCAAAAGATCTTTCTATAAACGGCGCCCTGGTGGGCGGCATGGCCGGCTGGGTGGCCGAAGTAGCCATCATGGAAGTCACCGGGCACCACGTCACCACGGGGATATTAGAGCTGCTGGGCGCGGCCGCGGGCATGTGGCGTCTAGACCGCCGCCTGGCACAGTCGCTCACCGACACCCTGGAGCGGGCTCAGGATGGCCCGAGCCGCGATTACCAGGAGGTGAAGCGCCGTATCGACGAGCTGACCCGGGACCTGCCGGAGTTACGGGAGATCCTGGGGAACATGGTGGACGCGGGCATCTCGGCCCAGCAGGCCTGATTACGGCGAGGCTGACTGGGGCGGGGAAGTCCCCCTTGGTTAAAGGGGGATTTAGCGGGATTTTGAGAGGTTATATAATCCCCCCCAACCCCCCGTTAAAAAAGGGGGGAGTTTGGGTCTCAAACCTCGTTATGGGTTGAGAAGATAAAAAGCCGATGAGTTACCGGACGACAACATGCTAGGCCTGGGGCTGTTGGTGCGCCTGGGGCGCCAGGTGCTGGCGGGACCGGTGGCGGATTCGGGGATGTTGCCCGCCGGCTACTACCGCCACCTGGCGCTGGCGGCCCTGGAGGCGGAGGATTTCCCCGGGGCCCTGCGCTACCTGAAGTGGGCCGCAGACCCACTCCTGGCCCAGATCATGGTCTTCCGCCTGCGGCTGTTGAGAGCCCGGCACCGGCGGCAGTCCGAGTCCGTACAAGACCTTGCGGCCTCGGAGTCGAGTGCTGAGCGCCGGGAGCACTACAAAACCCTGCTGATAGAGGAGGCCCGGGCCCTGGAACTCCTGCAAGACTATGAGGTCAGGGCAATGGCGCACCTGGGAGGCCCGCACCGGGCCCCGCCGGCGTAGCCCTGAAAAAAGGCCGGGGCCGGCCCGGACAATTATGACGTTTGCCATAAATTCCTTCCGTTTGGAGGTTTCCAAATCCCCCTAAATACCCCTTTTTCAAAGGGGGACTTTAACAGCAATTCCTTGTAGTTCCCCCCATTTTTTAAAGGGGGGCAGGGGGGATTATAAGGCTTCCCTTAACGGAAAAAACTTTTGGCAATCGCTATCAGACCGATCTTTGAGGCTATTCCTTTCGGCATGGAAGCGGCAGGGCCGATGGCGCCCTGTCTTTTTTGTGGCTTCAACTCTCCCATTTTGACATTCTGGCGATAATGCCAAAGCAGTGTCCAGTTTGGTTGTTGCAAAGGTGACTGCTCGTTATTCGTCGTCCAACATTTCATAAATTTGCGAACGCACTTTTTGTTTCGAGAGGATTACTTCCCCCTCACCTTGACCCTCTCCCCCATTGGGGGAGAGGGGAAAAAGTGAAACCGATTTAATGCCTTATGGTTACTAAACCCGCCCCCCTCACCCCAACCCTCTCCACCCGCTTCGGGGGGAGAGGGAGTAGGAACGACCACATGCAATTTCCTAACCTGACACTGCTGAGACAATTTATGAAACATGACGATAAACCTGGGGGCGGGGTAGAGCTATGATGATCACCACCATGGTGGACCTGGCCGTGGATCTGACGGCCCTGGAACATAACTATCGCCAGTTGCGCCGTCTCTGTGCTCCCCAGGTCAAGATGCTGGCGGTGGTCAAGGCCGATGCCTATGGGCACGGCCTCTTGCCCGTGGCCCGGAAGCTCGCCGCCGCCGGTGCGGATTACCTGGGGGTGGGGTCCCTGGAAGAAGGGCTGATGCTGCGCCGGGCCAAGATAAGCCTCCCGGTACTGCTGCTCTTGGGCATTTTGCCGGAGGAAGCCGAGCCGGCGGTGGCTACCGACCTTGAGGTGTCCCTGTTTCGCCTGGACGTGGCCCGGGCTTTGGCGGCGGCGGCCCAAAATCAGGGCAAAAAGGCCCGGGTGCACCTCAAGGTGGATACCGGCATGGGCCGCCTGGGAGTGCTGCCCCAGGAGGTCTTGCCGTTTTTGCTGAGCCTGAAAAAGATGCGCCATCTGAAGGTCATGGGGCTCATCTCCCACCTGGCGGTGGCGGACCAGGCCGATAAGACGTATACTCATAAGCAGCTACAGGAATTCACGGCGCTTTTGGCCGCGGCCCGGGCCGAGGGCTTTAAGCTGCCGCTCAGTCATATTGCCAACAGCGCCGCCCTCTGGGAGCTGCCCGAGGCTCATCTGGGCCTGGTGCGGCCGGGTCTCATGCTCTACGGCTCGCCTCCTTCCCCGGATCGGCCGCCGCCGGTTGAGCTGCAGCCGGTGATGTCCCTGGCGGCCCAGGTCCTCCAGGTGAAGCATTTGCCCCCGGGGAGCAGCATCAGCTACGGCTGCACCTACACCACCCCGGACTGGTGCGACCTGGCGGTGCTGCCGGTGGGTTACTGCAACGGCTACAGCCGCCTGGGCTCCAATCGGGGCGCGGTCCTCATCCATGGCCGCCGGGCCCCCATCCGGGGCCGGGTGTGCATGAACCTCACCATGGTGGACGTCACCGGCTTCCCGGAGGTCAAGGCGGGCGACCGGGCCGTGTTCCTGGGCCGGGACCAGGGAGAGGTCCTGGCCGCCGAGGAACTGGCCGGCTGGGCCCAGACCATCAGTTATGAAATTTACTGCGCCCTGGGGACCGCCAACCTCAGGCGCTATACCGGAGTTTGATATGGAGAGAAAACCCGACGCCCGGGAACCCAGCATCTGCGTGGTCTGCGCCTGGCGCGAGACCTGCGCTAAGAAATACTCCTTCACCGGCCAGCACTGCCTGGAGTACACCCGGGACCTGGCCATCAAGGCCAGGCCGGAGGGCGAGGGGCCGCCGAAAGAAGGGGGAAAAGGGTAAAAGGGCAAAAAGTGGTGGACATTGAGTGGCCAGAGGCCTCGGGTCAGTCTAAGGGGCGTGCCGTACACCGATTGTTGGTGACAATAGCCGTCCTATGATTAAGGGTAAACTAGTGGAAGAAAGTTCCACCCGCAAACTGTGTGCAATCTTAAGCGCCGATGTCAAAGGCTATAGCCTCTTGATGGGCCAAGACGAGGTTGCCACAGTCCAGTCTTTGAAGAGCTACCGGGAAGTGATTGCCGCCATAGTCCTGCAATATCGCGGCCGCGTGGTGGATTCTCCCGGAGACAACATCCTGGCGGAGTTTGCCAGCGTGGTGGACGCGGTGGAGTGCGCCGTAGCCATCCAAAGAGAGATCAAAGTGCGCAATGCCGAGCTACCCGAGGACCGCCGGATGAAGTTTCGCATCGGGGTCAACCTGGGCGACGTGATCAAGGAGGGAGGACGCCTTTATGGAGATGGAGTAAACATCAGCGCCAGGATAGAGAGCCTGGCGGAGGCTGGGGAGATCTGCATTTCAGAGACAGTATACGATCACGTGGAAAAAAAGCTGCCTCTTGCATACGAATACCTGGGAGAGCATGAGGTCAAGAATATTGAGAAACCCATCCGGGTATACCGGATAATTGCTGAACGTAAGCCACTGGGAGAAATTGAAGACAAAACCAAAGAGAAGCTCCAGCTTGAACTTGATGAATTAGGGCGCAAGCGGGAAGAGTTAGACACCCAAAAGGTCCAAACCCAGGGCAAAGAAAGGGTGCTGCGAGAGGCCCTGGACTACATAGATTTGGCGGGTAGAATCGTTGAGACGATCGGGGAGCCCATGGTAGTGCTGGATAAAGATTTGAGGGTGGTCTTGGCGATACCCTCTTTTTACAAGACTTTTCAGGCTACACCCGAGGAAACGGAAGGACGGCTTATTTATGAACTGGGCAATGGCCAGTGGAATATTCCTCGGCTTCGGGAACTGCTGGAGGACATCATCCCGAAAAATGCCAGCTTTGACGACTTTGAGATGGAGCACGACTTCCCGGTCATAGGCCGCAAGACTATGAGGCTGATCGCCAAGCGCATCGTAAAGCATGGACCGACGTCTAACCTTATCCTATTAGTCATCGAGGACATCACTGTTCAAAAGCGAGCGAAGGAAACTTTGACCCGGGCCCATGCAGAACTGGAGGAGCGAGTTAATGAGCGCACCGCTGAGCTGGTCCAGAAGACTCGGGAACTGTCCCGCTCCAATGCCGAATTGGAGTACTTCGCTCACGTGGCTTCCCATGACTTGAAGGAACCGCTGATCGTGGTGTCAGGGTTTCTCAACCTGCTATCGCGGCGATATGCTCGTAAATTGGACGACAAGGCCAAAACTTTCATTTCTCAGGCCTTAGACGCCTCAGTCCGCATGCAGAAACTGATCGACGACCTGCTGTCTTTTTCCCGGGTAAGTACGCAAGGCAAGGAATTCGAGGCCACTGACTGTAACCTGGTTTTGGACCAGGTGATGAAAGATTTGCAGCCCGCTATCGAAGAAAGCCGCGCCCGTATATTCCGGGACCCTCTCCCGTCAGTGATGGCCGATCCGGTTCAATTGGCCCGGGTCTTTCAGAATCTCATTGGCAACGCCCTGAAATTTCGCACCGACAGCCCCCCCAAGGTGCATATCGGCGCCGAAGGCCTGGACCACGAGTTGCAGATCTTCGTGAAGGATAATGGCATCGGCATCGCGCCCGAGAATCTTGAAAAGATTTTCAGTATGTTAGAGCGGCTGCACTCCAGTGAGAAATATCCTGGCACCGGTATGGGCTTGGCGATTTGCAAGAAAATCGTGGAACGCCATGGGGGGCGTATCTGGGTGGAATCCGAACCCGGAAAAGGCTCCACATTTTTTTTTACCATGCAGACCGCTGATAAGTGATCCCTTGAAAGGCCAATGAGGGTATTCCCTCCAAACGAGGAATCATAGGTTTTCGTCGGGGGCGATTTACGCGCCATCCATTAGTTTGAGAAGTTTTAGAGGCGCAGGCTAAGCGTCCATGAATCAAAAGTGTCTCACCCCCGGGGATGAAAAATCCCCCCTGCCCCCCTTTTCCAAAGGGGGGGTTATTTTCCTCGTTCCCAAGCTGTGCTTGGGAACGCGTCATTGCCCACCAAGCTTTGCTTGGCATTGGGAAGGCCCCAAGCAGAGCTTGGGTGTCAAGTGGGTTCCCAAGTGCAACTTGGGAACCAGAAGATAAAATTCTTGGTGGCACCGGCATCCTGCCGGTGCGGCAAACCGGCTGAAAGCCTTTATCACCAATGCTAATACACCATCGCCGGATGAGTCTTATCCACCACTTGACCGAATTTCCTCTCCCCCAAGCAGGAGCTTGGGAACGAGGTGAAAACTGAGAAAGCTGAGTAAAAATGCACATCAAAAAAACCATTCGTGACCTGATCGCGGCTAGTGCCGAACGGGCCCGGGCCTCGGGCGCCCTGGCCTTCGAGACTATGCCCGCCTTCGAAGTGGAGGCGACCAAACACGCCGAGCACGGCGACCTGGCCACCAACCTGGCCTTGATCCTGGCCAAGCAGGCCAAACAGCCGCCCCGCCAGGTGGCCCAGGCCATCATCGACCACCTCACGGCCCCGGAGGGCATGCTCCTGAAAATGGAGATCGCCGGGCCCGGGTTCATCAATTTTTTTATAGCGGACGCTTATTGGTATAAGGTAATCGCCGAAATTCACCGCATGGGTACGGCTTACGGCAACAGCAATCTGGGCTTCGGGGTCAAAGTCCAGGTGGAGTTTGTCAGCGCCAACCCCACCGGGCCGCTGCACATCGGCCACGGCCGGGGCGCGGCCCTAGGAGATGCCCTGGCCAATCTGCTGGCCGCCACCGGTCATACGGTGGAGCGGGAATACTACATCAACGACGTGGGCAACCAGATCCTCACCCTGGGAAAATCCCTCTATTTCCGCCTCCGGGAGTTGGGGGGCGAGGCGGTGGAATTCCCGGCGGACGGCTATCAGGGCGATTATATGAAGGACCTGGCCCGGGACTACCTGGCCGCCGGCCATGCCGCGCCGGGCCCTGAACCCCATGCCGACGACCTGGTGCGCCTGGGCCGCTATGCCGGCGACGTCATCCTGGACGAAATTAAGCGGGACCTGAAAGACTTCGGCGTGCGCTTCGACCACTGGTTCAGCGAAAGCGAACTCTACCGCCAGGGACTGGTGGACCAGGGCTTCGCCCGGTTGCAAGAGCTGGGCTATCTCTATGAGCAAGACGGCGCCCTGTGGTTCAAGGCCACCGCTTTCGGGGACGAAAAAGACCGGGTGGTGCGGCGGAGCAACGGGGCCACCACCTACTTTGCCTCGGATGTGGCCTATCACCTGGACAAATTCCAGCGGGGCTATAACCTGGTGGTGGATATCTGGGGGGCCGATCACCACGGCTATGTGCCCCGGCTTCAGGCCGTGGCCCAGGCCCTGGGGTTTACCGGCCGCTTGCAGGTGATCCTGGTGCAGCTGGTGTCGCTGTTGCGCCAGGGAGAGCCGGTGGCCATGACCACCCGGGGGGGTACCTTTGTCACCTTGCGCGAGGTCATGGACGAAGTGGGCAAAGATGCCGCCCGCTTTATTTTTCTCACCCGGCGGCCGGACGCCCACCTGGAGTTCGACCTGGAAGTGGCCAAACAGCAGAGCAACGACAACCCGGTCTATTACGTCCAGTATGCCCACGCCCGGCTGGCCTCGGTGTTTCGCCAGGCTGGGGCCCAAGGTATCGAAAGGCAATCGCTGGACCCGGCCCGATTTCTCCGGCTCACCCTGCCGGAGGAGCTGTCCATCCTCAAGATGCTGGCCAATTATCCCGAACTGGTGGAAGGGGCGGCCCGCAATCTGGAGCCTCATCGGATCACTTATTTCTTGACGGAACTGGCCGCTCAATTGCATAGTTATTATTACAAACATCGCTTTATTTCTGACGACGTTGAGCTGACCCAGGCTCGCTTCTGGCTGGTGAGCGGCGTGAAAACCGTACTGGCTCATGGTTTGGGGGTGTTAGGAGTGGAGGCCCCGGAAACTATGTAAATCCACAGGAGAATCGTGTGCGGCGACAATTGCGATTACCAGGTTTCCAGAAGAAACAACCCGGGGGGGGTGAAGTGGAGACAGGTCGGGCGAAAAAGGGCAAAAAGGCCGGCTGGCATTTGACCCTGGGGATCAAGGACCTCATCTTCGCCGGGATCGGCTTGGTGGGTTTGCTGATGATGAGTTTCGCCCTGGGAGCCCTGGCCGGACGGGGGGATATCTACCGAGCGGCTTACACTTGGGGTTTGTTGGCCCCCGATGGGGCCAAGGTGGCCCAATGGATGCCGGTGCCTGGAGCGCCTGGGGTGGCCCCCCCGGGGACGCCGGGAACCGCAACCTCGACCACGCTGGCAGCCGCAGTAGCACCAACTCCGGCCACGGCGCCACCGGCGCCGGGGGCCGCCAAGCCGGCGCGGCCGGCTCCGGTAACCGGGTCCATCGCGCCCCTGCCCCCTCCCGCCGCGGCGAAGAAAAAGGCCAAAACCGGGACCACACGCGACCACAAGGCCCGGGAAGAAGAACTGCGGAAGGTGCGTCAGGAGGTGGTCCAGAAGCTCAAGTTTCAGAATAGTTTCGACACCGGCCCCAAGCCGAAGCTGCCCAAAGCCAAAGACCATGATAAGTCCCAGCCCACCCAGGTGCGGGTAGCCGAGTATCGGACCAGCAAAGAGGCTCAGGCCAGGGTGGCCGAATTGCACAAAAAGGGCGTCAAGGCGACCCTTAAAACCACCAAGGACTCCAAAGGGAGCCTGTATACCGTCTATAAAACGACGAGCCCCATCCAGCCAGGCAGCGCGAAAATCGTCCAAAAGCCGCCAAAAAGTAGCGGCGCCACCCATAAACCCAAAGCTGAATAGCCTTGTCGCTAAGGTTCTGACGGCGTAAGCGTTCAGCTATCAGCAGTCAGCTTTCAGCAAAAACAAAAAGTTAGGTGAATCTGATGCAAAATGGTGGATTTTGTCCTCTATCATAACTTTGTGAATTCGTTCATTAATCTTATGACTGATACCAAAGAGCACTCAAATGACTATTTTTTGTCATTCTGAGTGCAGCGAAGAATCTCTCGTTTTAGGCCGCCGAGATTCGTAACGAAGCTACGCTCCGTTCAGACTGACATGGATATTCAATGTCTTTTGACTGCAACTCCCTATGAAAGCTGACTGCTGAACACTTACCTGAGGGCAAGGGAGTGGCGTCGCCAGACCCGATGGACGGCTGCTCATGTCCGGGGCCTGAGGCTATGCGGGGCGCCGGCCCAAACCGTCAGCCTGCCCCACGGCTGGTTCGGCCTTTCCCCTCGGTGCATACCTGTCTTTTCTCTCCCCACGCTTGACACCAAACTGCAACCAAATGGTGACACAGGTTTTCAACCTGAGCAAGCGCAGGCTGAAGCCTGCGGCTGCCAAAAATTACCTTATGATTACGACTTGCTATGAGTCACCCGCTGAACCGGATGACCAGAAAAACATGGCTGGGGTCAGGAACCCGGTACCGGGACCCTCACCTTCTCTTGCCATTGCCTAAACTTTCAGAAAGAAAGATCCTCAGCCCCTATACTTCCCCCTTTTAACCCCAAGCTTTGGCCAATTAACCGCCTAAATTCCTGGCACAGATCGTGCTCTTTACCCAGAGCAAAATGGCAAGCATCTGACCCAGATGATCGAGAGCCCGGGTGGATGATGAGCAGGGCTTCCGATGTCCGTCTCAGCAGATGCATATGGTGACAACCAGTTGACCAGAAAAAATGAGGGAAGGAGCCAGTTATGAAAAAAATGCTGATCATCATTGGCACGGTTTTGTTGGTGCTGGGTTTTAATTACGCCGCATCGGCCTGGGTCTACGTGCCCGATCAAGGCGATACCGGCTGGCAGACCTACAGTTATACGGTCGGCTCCGCAGGGTTTGCCGGCACCGCCGGGTTTGTGGTGAGTAATGTCATTGATAATTATGCCTACTCCGAATTGCTCCTGGATAACCTGAGCCTGGGCGGCGGGGGCACCAACAAGGGATTTGAACTGGGCAACCTTACGGGATACAATTTGGTAGGCACGAGCTTTGCCACCGTCAGCACCAATGAAACGGCGATCAATTATAATGTCTATAACCCCACCCAAGGTGATTTCTTGGCCGTTATCCAGGGGTTATATAACGGAGTTACTACCTCCCAGTTCTCTAATGCCACCGGGCAGGCCGGCACCGTTGGGTCGATTTTGGAAACCGCGTTAATCCTTACCCCCGGAACGACATTTTCCTTTGATTGGGCCTTCCTGGGAAGTGATTTCAGTCCCTGGAATGACTTCGCCCTGTTTTATATGAAAGACCAAAGTGGCAATATTGTGTTCTTGGATGGCCTCGCCCAGATAGGTTCCGCCCCGGCGGTCCCCCTCCCATCGACCCTCCTGCTGTTGGGCAGCGGCCTTTGCGGTTTGCTGGGTTTAGGTCGGAGGGTCAAGAGGCAGGTTGGATAGACAGGGGTGACTTGAGCCGAGGCAGGGGGCTGACCCTGATCATGTGATGCATGACCAGCGGCGGACCCGGGAGCCGGCCAAATGGCTGACAGCAGGAGAGACTGAGGCCGGGTAACCGCCGGGAAGGGTTGGCTACAGGTCCGTCTCTCCGGCAGCATCTCCGCCCTGGCTGTCCATGGCTTCTTCCACCATTTGATCCACCTCCCCGGGGAAGTCCTCCCCCATCTCCTGGCCCATCCTTTTAAGCACTTTGGCGACGCTTTTGGGATCGTTTTCATCCACCCCGGACCAGGCGGAGGGGTCGGCCAGGCGTTCCAGGCGGGTTTCTTCGGAGAGTCGCACATGCACCCGGGAGAGGACTCGTTCCAGGGAGTGGCTGCCGCACTGCTTGCACACCGGGACCACGGGGTCTTTCAGATTCAATAGTAAGAAACTGGAAACTCGGTGGCATTCCTGGCAGCGATATTCATAAATCGGCATGAAGTTTCTCCTGGTGCAGCCTGCAGTTACCAGCAAACCTTTCTGCCACCCGCCTCACCGGGGTCTAATTACTTACCCTGACTTTCATTTTTTCCAGACGGGCCAACTGGGCTTGTACCTCGCGGTAATGGGAGTCATTGGGAGATAAGTTCTTTATAGCTTTTCGAAAATGAAACATGGCAGTGGGCAGGGCCTTCACCTTAAGACTGTGAAACCCTAGATAATAGTGAGCCAGACCCATCTGCCCCTTTTCGCCGTAAAGCGTCCCCAGGTTATAGTAGACTTCGCTAAAAGCGGGATTGAGCTTGTGTACCTTTTCAAATAGAGGTAAGGCCTGATCAGGTTTTTTGCTTTCTTGATAAATCCGCGCCAGGTAGTACAAGATCACGTCGTCCTGGGGATAACGCCGGGAAAGCTCATTCAATTTTTGCAAAGCCTCGGGATACTTATTATGGTTAAAATAATAAATGGCTATATCCCGTTTAATCAGCCGGTTATCCGGGGCAAGCCGCAAGGCCTGCTGAAACGCGGCCAGCGCTTCATCGTGCCGTTCTAATTTGGACAGAGCCAGGGCTCGGCCGTACTGAAAGGCGGGATTATGCGTATCCCGCAGCCCCTCCTGGGTCATCCGCCGCAGGAGTTGATTCGGGTTGCCGCAGATCGATTCCAATTTGATGGAGAAGTATTCGAAATCAGGGTTGTTTCTTTCCGGTGGCAACTCCTTCTGATGTATAGCCAATTGGTGCGAAAGTTCCACGATCCGGTTATCCACATCCGGGTGGGTGCTGAGGTAGATGGGAACCTTGCCTCCTTCCAGCCACCGGTGTTTATTCATTTTGCTGAATATAGTCACCATGTCCCGAGGATTATAGCCGGCTTTAACCATCCATTTAAACCCCAGGGAGTCGGCCTCTCCTTCGTTGTCCCGGCTATACTTCAGCATGGCGCTTTCCCCGGCGGCCATGGAACCCATCAGCAGAGGCTGCGCCAGGCCCCCGCCCAGGAAAATCGACGCCAGCGCCCCAATTAAACTGGCGGCAGTGACAAGCCGAGATTTTTGCATCATCTTTGACATATGCCGGGCGTAGACATGAGAAATTTCGTGGGCTAAAACAGCCGCCACTTCTCCTTCCCGCTCGGCCATGCGAATCATGCCGGTGTGAATGAAGATATAACCCCCCGGCACCGCAAACGCATTCATCGAAGGGTCGATCACGATGAAAAACTTATAGTGGAAGGGCTGGGGGCCGATTTGGGCCGCCAGTTTCTGGCCCAGTTGATTAAAATATGAGGTGACGAAGGGGTCTTCCACCAGAGGGTAATATTGCTGCAATTCCAGGAGAAACTCTTCCCCGATCTGCCTTTCCTTCTCAATGCTCAATTCCCCGCTCAACGTGTCGAGGAAAGCCCATCCGGACCGGACAGGCCCAAAGAGCAGACTTGTAGCCAGAATGACAATGGCTACCAGCCTCCAGGGAGAACATTTTTTCATGATGAGGCTACTCGGGTGGCGTATCGGCGTCGGACCGTGACTCCTGAGATGAGGTGGAAGTTATTTGGGCGTTGCTGTCGATGTCAATCTGGGTCTTGGGAACTTCAGACCACAGGTCTTCCAGGTTATAAAATTCGCGCCGCGGCTGCAGGAAGATGTGGACCACCACGGTATTATAATCCATCAAAACCCACTGTCCTTCTTCACGACCTTCAACCCCCAAAGGCTTAACGCCGGCCTGGGCCAAGGCTTCCTCCACATGTTGGGCCAGGGCCAGCACGTGCCGCTGGGACCCGCCGGAGCAAAGGACGAAAAAGTCCGCAAACGAACAAAACTTCGTGACTTCCAGGAGCACCGGTTCTATGCCCTTGTGGGCGACGATGGTCTTGACGACCAAATCTGCCAGTGCTGCCGTGGTGAGAGGGGGTAAAGTTGCCGCCGCTCGTTCCTCCTTAAAGATAAAGTTTATGCGTAATTATATATTCTCGAACGGCCTCCGGCAAGAGGTAGCGAATCGAACGCCCGTGGCGCACCATTTCCCGGATGCCGGTACCCGAGATATCCATCAGAGTAGTTGCCTGCAAGAACACTTTATGCCCGGAAGGATGCTGAAAGCCTGGCTCCCCCTCGAGGGGCCGAAATAGGGGATGGACTTCCCCCAGGAGCACCTCTCCCAGCCGTTGGCGGTTATACCCGGCCCGATCCAACACCACGAAGTGGCTCAAGGTGAAAAGATCTTTATAATCCTTCCAGGTGGCGATTTCCAAGATGGCATCCAGACCGAGGATAAAATACAGTTCCCAGGCAGGCCCCACTTCCTGGCTAATCTGCCGCAAGGTTTCGATGGAGTAGGATCTTCCGGGACGCTGTCCTTCCAGGTCGGATACCGACATCACCGGGTGGTTTCCGACTGCCAACCGGCTTATTTCCAGGCGCACCTCAAAGGGGGTAATTCCCTGGGCAGTCTTGTGGGGCGGCTGGCCCGCCGGAATAAACCAGAGGCGAGTCAGCCCCAGGGCCTGGCACACCTCTTCCGCCGACCGGAGGTGGCCGTAGTGCATGGGGTTGAAGGTGCCGCCGAAAAGCCCCAGACGCAGGGGAGCCTCAGGTTCTGATTTGCCCGTTGCCATAGACGATAAACTTGGTAGTGGTCAGCTCTTCCAGCCCCATGGGACCGAAGGCGTGCAGTTTGGAGGTGTTGATGCCGATTTCCGCCCCTAATCCGAGTTCACCCCCGTCATTGAAGCGGGTTGAGGCGTTGACCAGGACCACGGATGAGTCCACCTCCTGCAAAAATCTCTGGGCCCGGGCATAATCCCGGGTGATGATGGCCTCGGTGTGGTTGGAACTGTACCGGGCGATGTGCTCCAGGGCCGCATTCAGGTCGGGCACCACCTTAACCGCCAAAATCAGGTCCAGAAATTCCGCCCCCCAATCTTCCTCCTGGGCCGGGCGCACCAAAGGATCGATCTCCCGGGTGCGGGGACAACCCCGCAATTCCACCTGGGCCTTTTGGTACCGGGCAATCATCCGGGGCAAAAAATCCGGCGCCGCCGCTTCGTGGACCAGCATGGTCTCCATGGCGTTGCACACCCCCGGTCGCTGCACCTTGGCGTTGAAGCAGACCTCTTCCGCCATATCCAGGTCGGCGGCCTCATCTACGAAGATATGGCACACCCCCTTGTAATGCTTCAACACCGGGATGCGGGAATGCTCCGCCACAAACCGGATCAGCCCTTCGCCGCCCCGAGGAATAATCAGGTCCACCAGATCATCCTGCTTCAGCAGTTCCAGGGTGGCTTCCCGGGCCACGCTGGGGATGACCTGCACCGCGGCCTGGGGGACTCCGGCCTCGGCCAGGGCGTCCCGCATGACCTGGGCCAGGGCCAGGTTGGAGTTAAGGGCTTCCTTCCCTCCCTTGAGGATCACGGTGTTCCCACTTTTCAGACAAAGGGCGGCGGCATCCACCGTGACATTGGGACGGGACTCATAAATAAAGCCGATCACCCCCAATGGAATGCGTTGTTTCCCCACTTTCAGGCCGTTGGGCCGCACCCACATGCCGGTGACAGTCCCCACCGGGTCAGGCAGAACCGCCACTTCCTTGAGGCCCTTGATCATGGAGTCGCATACCTTGTCGGAGAGTGTCAGCCGGTCAATAAAGGCCGCGGCGTGGCCCTGGGCCTGGGCTGCTTCCACATCCAGACGGTTGGCCGCCTGAATCTGGGCCTGGCGTTCCTTAATAAGTTCCGCTACCCGAAGGATAATCCGGTCTTTGACTTCCCGGGACAGCGTGCCCAAATGCCGGGCCGCGCCTTTAGCTTCCCGGGCCATATGCTGAACCAATTCTGGGATATTCATCAGTCCACTCCGTCTAATCTATTAGCCTGATTATAAAATATCATACTCGGGCTGGTTTAAATATCCAGCAATTTAATTCCTGCATGAATTTTATCCAGGTAAGCCCTGGCGTGCTTCAGACCACACCCTTGAAGAAAATTTATTCCTTATGGGACCTGGGGGCCTGGAATCCCTGTCTCAGGCAGGGCTTTATGATGATAATCCGTCTTGTTGTCCGGGATACGCAAGATTAGCCATTGAGACGCCAGAACTGAAAGTTGAGAAGGGCCGCAAAGCTGACCCAAAGAAGATAGGGGATCATCAGGAAGCCTGCCAGGGGGCGGTGGGCCCAAAAGGCCAGGAGAGTAGCGCCGATGGCCAGCCACAGCGCGGTCAAGTCGATTAGAGCCCAGCCGATGTGGTGGCGGCCGAAAAAGAGCCAGGACCAGGAGGCGTTTAGCGCCAACTGCACCAGAAACAGCGCCAGGGCCGGAGCTACCCGGGCCACTCCCCGCTGCCGCCAGACCAGCCAGGCGGCGATCCCCATCACCAGGTAGAGCAGGGTCCACACCGGGGCGAAGACCCAGGCCGGGGGATTAAAGGCGGGCTTGGCCAAATGGGTGTACCAGTCTCCCGGTGAGAACCGGGAGCCGACCCCGGCGGCGGCAAAGCTCAGGGCCACCCAAAACACCAGGCCGATCCAGGAGGATAAGGTATGTCTGGCGGTGAGTTTCATGGACGCCGGTACCTTGAGCCCCCGGGAAATCGTCGCCCCCGGTTGGCCTCTGGCCATTGGGAGAAGTAGCGGCCCGGTTTCAGTCTTTGGCTTCCCCGGGTTGGCAACCAGAACTATGGCGATGCAGAAGCTCGGAAACGGTGACCATCCGGTAGCCGGCGGCTTTTAAGGCCGGCAGGATAGTTCTCAGGGCCTCCACCGTGGGATGGCGGTCCGCCTGGGCATCTTCGTTATTGTCATGAAAAATGATGATGGCGCCGTTCCTCACCCGATTCAAGACATTCTTGACGATGGCCGGAGCCGCCAGCCCCTGCCAATCGCCGGAATCGATGCTCCACAATACCAGGCAGCGACGCGTGTTGGTCAGGTAGGCCTTCAGCCGGTCGTCATAAGCGCTGTAAGGGGGCCGGAACAATCTTCCCGACTGGGGGCAGCCCAAAAGGTCCAGGTCTACGGCGGTGCGCTCCAGTTCCTGTTCCCGGGAGAGTTGCGCAATTTTGGTAAAACGGGGATGGCTGAAGCTGTGGTTCCCCACTTCGTGCCCGGCCTTAATCAGCGCCTGCACCAATCCGGGGTACTGCTCCACCCGGTGCCCCATGACAAAAAAGGTGCCATGGGCCTTGTACAGTTTGAACAGGGCCATAATTTGGGGGGGTGTAGACGGGGGAGGGACCGTCGTCAAAAGTCAGGGCCACGGCTTTCTGGTTGGTTGGCCCGGCCCAAACGTCCACGGGTTCGGCCCCCCAGGCCGGTCCGGGAGGGGCACCGCCGAGAAAAAACCCCAGCAACGTCAGGATAACCCAGAAATGAAGGCGATTGAAGCGCGGCATAGTATTATTGTACCCGTGAAGCGTGAAAATTAAAATGTCCAAACCCAAAAAGCGCAAAAGTATCGTGTGACGCCACCCGGCAACCCGGCGCTCCATTCGGGGGGCGCAATGCCGAAAGGACTGCAACCCCTGGTATGGTTCAGACGATGGTTATCCCCCGGGGGCTGTGGGTCAGCCATTCCACCCCGGCGGGGGTGATGCGGCCGGTATCTTCCTGCCCGATCATGCCGATTGCCGGCAGGAAAAATTTTGGTTCAAAGGCCAGCACCATGTCGGCCTCCAGGGGGTAGGGGAACCGGGCGGTAATAAAGGGGTATTCATCCAGTTCCAGGCCCACCCCGTGGGCCAGGAAACTGACCCGGTCGGCGCCCAGCCCCATGAAGAAATCCGCCAGCCCCCGGGTCCGGACGGCGTCCCAAAGCAGGTGGAAAATTTCCCCTGGACTGGTCCCGGGCTTGGCCGCCGCGGTATAAAGCCGGTAAAGCTCCTCCACCGCCTCCCAGGCCTCCCAGGCCCGGGACGGCAGGGACCCCAGGGCATACATCCGGGTCATGTCCACCACGTAGCCGTTGACGCAGGCGGCCAGATCGATGCTGATGGGCTCGTTAGGGGCCAGTTTTTTCAAGGACGCCCCCTGGGGGAAGGCGGCGCTGAACCCCGGGCCGCCGCTGGGGGTATCGGTATAGGCCGCCAGCAATCCCGAGACGCCCGAAAGGACGTGGCCATAATAGACCTCCAGGTCCCAGTTGCGCACCCGCACTAGACCCTGGTGGCCCAGGAGTCGCAGGCGGTATTCCAGGGTGGCGGATAACTCCAGCTCGGACAGGCCCGGCTGCAGAAGCTCCGGCACCTGCGCATGGACCTGGTCCAGGATGGCCGCGGCCCGGTGAAATTGGGTCAACTCGTAAGCGCTCTTGACCATGCGCTGGATTCGGATCAAGGGCGAGAGGTCGACGATGGGCTGTCCGGGAAAGAGCTGCTCCTGTAGGCGATTGACCAACGCGGCAGGAATGACATCCAGCTCCAGCGCCACGGCGCCACGGGGTTCCAGTCCCGCTTGGCCAAGGATCTGGGGAAGTTCCTTTAAATCCCGGTACAGGACCCGGGGCCAGGGGCCCGGGGTCGGCTGGTCTTGATGGTGAGGGCGGCGCACCAAGAGTGATGGCTGCCCCTGGGGAGCCACCGCCAGGAACC
>JAUSOZ010000087.1 GCA_030655955.1 Deltaproteobacteria bacterium | reverse complement strand
TTATAGGCAAAGACAACGCCATGAATATCATGATGACGATTGAAAAAAATCATAACCCAGGATCAGATATTTATGCAACCATACTGGCTTTTATATTAATGCTATTTGGATCTTCATTTGTAGTTGTAATGCTTAAAAATGCTATGAATACTATGTGGGGAATAAAGCAGTATTCTTCTGGTATTATAACGACTATCAAAGATAGACTGATATCTTGTTTTATTGTATTATTGTTGATTTTTGTTTCTTTCTTATTAATGATTTCAAGCTCATTTTTGGCAGCTTTAAAATTATTTCTGAGCAGCTCGGCCCCCATTCCCATCATATTATTCCAGGCGGGGGACATTTTTGTCTCACTCTTAATTCTTACCCTTATCTTTGCGGTGTTATACAAGTTCTTGCCCGATGTTACTATTTCCTGGGGTGATGTCTGGGTGGGAGGGGCTATAACGGCACTATTATTCACCCTGGGGAAAATATTCTTGGGCTCATATATTGGCAGGATTAGTATCAGTTCGGCCTATGGAGCCGCCGGCTCACTGGTGGTTATGCTTCTCTGGGTTTATTACTCCGCCCAAATAATCTTTGTGGGGGCTGAATTTACCCAGGTTTACGCCAGAAAATATGGCAGGGAAATAAGACCCCGCCGGGAAGAGTAACGCCTCTTTGGCGTCTCCCGGCCGGCCGCCAGCCCGGAGATTTTCGCCATAATTAATTGACCTGAGGCCACATTTCTGTGATAAATTTTATTTTTTAAGGAACTTGCGATCAGGAGTGCTGCATGCCCCCTCGTTATGAACCCCGCCCCCTGGAGGCCAAGTGGCAGAAGATCTGGGAGGAGCGGGGGCTGTTTAACGCCCCGGATGACCCGGCCCGGCCCAAGTACTACGTGCTGGAGATGTTCCCCTATCCCTCCGGGCGCATTCACATGGGCCATGTGCGCAACTATACCATCGGGGACGTGGTGGCCCGGTACAAGCGCATGCGGGGCTTCAACGTGCTCCATCCCATGGGCTGGGACGCCTTCGGGCTGCCGGCGGAGAATGCCGCCATGGCCCGGGGGCTCCATCCCGCCGCCTGGACGTATGACAATATCGCCTACATGCGCCGCCAGCTGAAGGAATTGGGCTACAGCTACGACTGGCGCCGGGAGCTGGCCACCTGCGATCCGGACTACTACCGCTGGGAGCAGCTGGTCTTTATCGAAATGTTCCGCCGGGGGCTGGCCTACAAGAAGGAGGCCCCGGTCAACTGGTGCCCGAAGTGCGCCACGGTGCTGGCCAACGAGCAGGTGGAAGAGGGCCTGTGCTGGCGCTGCGATTCCCCGGTGCACTTAAAAGAGCTGAACCAGTGGTTCTTCAAGATCACCGCCTACGCCGAGGAATTGCTGGCCGATCTGGACCAGCTGACCCACTGGCCGGAGCGGGTCCTCACCATGCAGCGCCACTGGATCGGCAAATCCCCGGGGGCGGAGATCTATTTTCCCCTGGAGAAGAGCAATGAGCCCCTGACGGTGTTCACCACCCGGGCCGACACCTTGTTCGGCGCCACCTTCATGAGCCTGGCCCCGGAGCACCCCCTGGCCTTATCTCTGGCCCAAGGCACCGGCCAGGAAGAGGCGGTGGAAAAATTTGTGGAGTACTGGCGGGCCCAGAATCGCAGCCGGGGCGCCCTGGAGGAGGTCACCAAGGAGGGGGTGTTCACCGGCAGCTTTTGCGTCAACCCCGTCACCGGCCGGCAGATGCCTATTTATGTGGCCAATTTCGTGCTCATGGAATACGGCACCGGCGCGGTGATGGCGGTGCCGGCCCACGACCAGCGGGATTTCGAGTTCGCTAAAAAGTACGATTTGCCCATCCAGGTGGTGATCCAGCCCCCGGGGGCCGAGCTTAAGGCCGACAGCCTCACGGCGGCGTACGAAGACGAAGGCGTCCTGGCGGACTCCGGCCAGTTCAGCGGTATGGCCAGCGCCGCTGCCAAGGAGGCCATCGCCGCCTTTCTGGAAGAAAAAGGGCAGGGTAAGGGCGCGGTGCATTTTCGCCTGCGGGACTGGCTCATCTCCCGGCAGCGCTACTGGGGCGCGCCCATCCCCATCATCTACTGCGAGGCCTGCGGCCTGGCCCCGGTGCCGGAGAAAGACCTGCCCGTGGTCCTGCCCCTGGAGGTTGCCATCACCGGGGCGGGCGGCTCCCCTCTGGCGCAGCTGCCGTCGTTTTACGAGGTGAAATGCCCCACCTGCAACGGCCCGGCCCGCCGGGAAGTGGACACCATGGACACCTTCGTGGAGTCCTCCTGGTACTTCCTGCGCTACGCCTGCGCCGACTACACCGAAGGCGTCCTGGACCCGGCCCGGGTGAACTACTGGCTGCCCGTGGACCAGTACATCGGCGGCATCGAGCACGCGGTGCTGCACCTGCTGTACGCCCGTTTTTTCACCAAGGTCCTGCGAGACCTGGGGATGGTTGCCATCGACGAGCCCTTTCAGCGTCTCCTGACCCAGGGCATGGTCTTGAAAGACGGGGCCAAGATGGCCAAATCCAAGGGCAATGTGGTGGACCCGGAGTATATGATTGCCGAATACGGCACCGACACCACCCGCCTGTTCCTGCTGTTTGCGGCGCCGCCGGAGAAGGATTTGGAGTGGAGCGACCAGGGGGTGGCCGGGTCGGCCCGGTTCCTGCACCGCCTGTGGAATTTGGTGCAGGACCTGCTGCCGGAATTGCAGGGTGTTTCGCCGTATCAAGGCCCCGGGACCGAATTGTCCTCGGAGCTCTCGGAGTTTCGCCACAAGGTGCACGCCACCATCAAGAAGGTGACCGAGGACATCGAGGACTCTTTTCACTTCAACACCGCCATCGCCGCGGTGATGGAACTGGTGAACGCCTTTTATCTGGCCGCCGAGCCAAAGCCCCGGGAGGCGGCCGCCCTGCCGGTCTTCCGGGAGGCAGTGGAGGCCATCCTGCTCCTGGTTTCCCCCATGGTGCCCCACATCGCCGAGGAACTCTGGGAGGCCCTGGGGCACACCACCCTCATCTGGGACGTCCCCTGGCCCCAGCCCCAGGCCGAGGCCCTGGAGGTCTCTGCCCTGACGGTGGTAATCCAGGTTAACGGCAAGGTAAGAAGTCGCATGGTGGTGCCGGCATCGGCTTCGGATGAGGAGATCAAAAACCGGGCGCTCAACGACCCCGCCATTGAGAAATGGCTTCAGGGCCAACCGCCTAAAAAAGTTATCCTGGCCCGGCGCAAGCTGGTCAGTATCGTCGTCTGAGGGAGTGAAACCATGGTCGTCTGCCGCATCGGAGTGGTCGTCTTGCTCGTGGTCAGCCTGTGGGGTTGCGGTTACCGCCCCTTAGGAGCGGCGCCGCCCGATGGCCAGGTCCGGCCGACCATGGCCATCCCCCTGTTTGCCAACCGCTCCACTGAGGTGGGACTGGAGACCATCTTTGCCACGGCCATGATCAACGCCTTTGCCCAGACCAAGGCGGTCAAGGTGGTCCCAGGAGACCGGGACGCCGAACTGGTGCTGGAAGGCAAGGTGCGGTCGCTGGCCAATACCTCGGTGGCCTTCGACTCCATCACCCGTTCCTCGGTGCGCCGGGTGACCTTGACCATCGACATGACCCTGCGCCGGAAGAAGGGCGACAAGGTCCTCTGGAAAGAGACCCAGGTCATCCAGGAAGATTACGTGGTCGACCCCAATTACCACCTGGGGGAGGCCACCAAAACCGAAGGCATCCAGCGGGCGGCCATCACCCTGGCCCGGCGGGTGCTGGACAAGGTGCTGCTGGTGATTTAGCTGTCAGCGGTCAGCTATCAGCTGTCAGCAAAAAAACAAGGATTTGCTGGGTCGTGACCTTTCTTTGGATAGGATAGTGGGCGGGCTGTGCCCGCCAATATTAAATAATCGGTTTTTATTCATGGTGGGCCGTGCCCACCGTACATAAACCCCAATCTTTTAAGCTGACCGCTGATAGCTGACAGCTGATTGCTACCTCCTATGTCCCATCCCCTTTTAGAACGCCACATAGAGCGCCAGGCCGTGAAACCCCTCTATCTCTTTTACGGCGACGAGGAGTTTCTCATGCAGCGGGCCCTGCTGCGCCTGGAGGCGTCGCTGACCGACCAGGCCGGGGAGCTGCCCAGCAAAGTGGTTCGGGACGCCCAGGAGGTGGAACTCCCGGAGTTTTTGTCCGAGTCCCGGGCCGCCACCCTGTGGGGACCGGGGCAGCTCCTCATCCTGCGCCGGGTGGACACCTACCCTGCGGCCCAGCTCAAGGCCATCACCGGCTATCTGGACCACCCGGCGCCCCGGGCCTGGATAGTGCTCCTGGCCGAAGGCCTCAAGGCCCGGGAGGTGGAAAAGCACGCGGTGTGGGGGCGGCTGGCCAAAGGGGAAGCGGCCCTGGGGTTTTACCGCCTGCGGGAAGGCGAGCTGCATCAGTGGCTGACCCGGGAGGCCCGGCAGTTGGGGAAGAACCTGACTCTGGCCGCGGCCCAGCGTCTGGTGGAGATGGTGGGGAACAACCTGGCGGAATTGAGCCAGGAGCTGGAAAAATTGGCCCTGTTCGCCGGGCCGGAAAACACCCTCACCCCCGCTTTGGTGACGCAGTTGGCCAGCCACAGCCGCACCTACAACATCTTTGCCCTGGTGGACGCCCTGGGGACGCCCGGTTTTCACCAACGCCTGACGTCCCTGGGGCAGCTGATGGACCTGGGTGAGCCCCCCGCCAGGATCCTGGGGATGCTGGCCCGGCAGGTGCGCCTGCTCATCCGGGTGAAGGAAGGAGTTGGCGGCAATCCGGCGGAACTGGCCAGCCGCCTGAAGGTGCCCCCGTACAAGGTGAAGAGCCTGGCGCAGCAGGGGGCTCGCTTCAGCGACGCCGCCCTCAAACGCCACCTGGCCATGCTGCACCGGGTGGACTTCCAGCTCAAGACCAGCACCGGTAACCCCCGGCTCTGGCTGGAGTGGGCCTTAATCAAGATGGGGCCGGGGTGAAATAGAATAACATTATCTCGTAGGGGCGCACCTAAGTGTGCGCTCTTTTGGGGCGGACACGCAGCTCCGCCCTGACGTCAGGGACCACTATTCACTGGGGGAAGGGTCGAGATAGCTCGACAACAGAAGGGCGGCGAGAAACCGCCCCAAGGTGTCTTAATCCCAATTCAACTCATGCAGGGGTCGTGAGGGCGTTGACCTGCCGGGTGAGGCGGGAAATCTTGCGAGCTGCGGCCCGCCAGTGCAGGGTGCCTTTGCTGGCCACCCGGGCGATGGTCGGGATGGCGCTCTGCAAGGCCGCCTGGGCCTCTGCGGTATTCTTCTGGGCCACGGCCGTGCGCACCTGGCGCACCACGTTCTTGACCCGGGTTTTGCGGCTCTGGTTGCGCAGCCGCCGTTTCTCGTTCTGTCGGGCCCGTTTCAGGGCGGATAAATGTCTGGCCAAGGCAATCCTCCGATTTTAGTGACCTTTAAGTTTCGCTCAAGAATATCTTTTTGTCAAGGGAGTGGGCTTTCCGGGTACTGCCGGAAAAACGCCAGGAAGTAACTCACCCCGGATGCCACGGTGGCAATGAGGGCCAGCCATAACAGCCACATCCCCAGTCCGTGAAAGTCTATGCCGTCGTACGGATAATGCAAAATTAAAGCGGTGAGCGCCGCCATTTGCAGCAGCGTCTTGGCCTTGCCCCAGCGGTCCGGGTCCAGCATGATGCCTTCCGCCGCCGCCAGCCCCCTGAGGCCGGTGACCGCCAGCTCGCGCCCCACGATGATAAAGGCCATCCAGGCCGGCACCCGGCCCAGCGGGATCAACATGATCAGGGCGGCCGAAACCAGCAGCTTGTCGGCCAGGGGGTCCATGAACTTGCCCAACCGGCTAACCAGGCGTTGGCGCCGGGCCAAAAACCCGTCCAGGAAATCGGTGGCGCCGGCCAACACAAAACAGAGGGCCCCCAAAAAGCTGGCCCACCACCCGGGAAAGCACAGGAGGAGCATCACCACGGGCACCGCGGCAATCCGGGCTCCGGTGAGGATGTTAGGGGTACCCCAATTGTTGGTTTCTACCTGCTGCATCTCAGGACTTGCGGGCGCGCTCCCAGTCTTCCAGGAACTTTTGTAAGCCGATATCCGTCAAAGGATGCTTAAAAAGCTGCATCATCACCCCGTAAGGGATGGTGGCGATATCGGCCCCGGCCAGGGCGCCATCCAGGACGTGCAGGGGATGGCGCACCGAGGCCACGATGATCTCGGTGTCAAAGCCGTAATTTTCAAAAATAGTAACAATCTGCTCGACGATTTCCATGCCCCGGTGACCGATGTCATCCAGGCGGCCGATAAACGGGCTGACGTACGCCGCGCCCGCCTTGGCGGCCAGCAGCGCCTGAAGCGGCTGAAAGATCAGGGTGACGTTGACCCGGATGTCTTCCTCCGCCAGGATCCGGGTGGCCTTGAGGCCGTCCGGGGTCATGGGGATCTTGACCGCTACCCATTCGTGGATCCCGGCCAGTTCCCGGGCCTCCGCCACCATGGCCTTGAACTCGGTGGCCACGACCTCGGCGCTCACCGGACCCTGCACCAACTCGCAGATCGTGTGGATGTGCTCCTTAAAATCCTCTTTGGTGCCAATGCCGATCTTAGCGCACAGGCTGGGGTTGGTGGTCACGCCGTCGACCAGGCCCAGGCTGTGGGCCTCCCGAATCTCATCTAACTTGGCGGTGTCGATAAAGAATCTCATAAAAGACC
>JAUSOZ010000067.1 GCA_030655955.1 Deltaproteobacteria bacterium | reverse complement strand
GGGGCGGGCCTCCGTGCCCGCCAGCGAGAGGCGGCCAGGGACGGCCGCCCCACCAACGGGAGCGGCCATTAGGTTACCGATTATGGACGAGCACTATAAAATATTAGTGGTGGATGACGAAGAGGTGTTGCGTCTCGGGTGCAGCCGGGTGCTGGTCAGCGAGGGCTACCGGGTGACCACGGCGGCCAACGGCCAGGAGGCCCTGGACCAACTGGCCGCCGAGCCGTTCAACGTGGTTCTCTGCGACCTGAAGATGCCGGTGATGGGGGCCCTGGAGGTCCTGGAGCAGACCTCCGTGCGCCATCCGGACATCCCGGTAATCATCATGACCGGGCTGGGCACCGTGACCGACGCGGTGGAGTGCATGAAAAAGGGCGCCTATGACTTCGTCACCAAGCCCTTCAGCATCGACCACCTGTGCATGGTGATCAAGCGGGCCCTGGAGAAGCAGCTCCTGGAGCGGCAAACCCGGCAACTTCAGGAGGAGCAGGCCCGGAACCTTTACAACCTGGCCATGGAACAGAGCCGGATGCACACCATCGTCAACTGCATGGCCGACGGGGTGCTGGTGACCAACCGGGAGGGCGAGGTGGTGCTGTGCAACTCTACGCTCATGCAGCTTTTGGGGGTTCAGGCGCCGCCGCCTCACCCCGGAGCGGTGCAGGCCTATGTGGGCGACCGCGACTTTCAGGTGGCCATCGAGTCCCTGCTGGCGGGCGGGAACCCCGGTGAGGCGCGGTTTATCGCCCAGGAGCTCTGCCAAAACCGCATTCACCTGCGGGCCTTGTCGGCCCCGTTTTCCGGGCCGGACAGCCAGGTGCTGGGCACGGTCACCGTATTCCACGATGTCACCCACTTCAAAGAATTGGATGAAATGAAGAATGATTTTGTGCGCATGGTGTCCCATGAACTCCGGTCCCCCCTGGCCGCCATCAAGCAGCAGCATGCCGTGATCCTGGACGGTTTGGCCGGGGATCTGACCGCCAAGCAGCGGGAGCTGCTGACCCGGGCCCATGCCAAGATCCAGGGTTTGCTCGACCTGATCAACGATCTGTTGGACGTGGCCAAGATGGAAGCGGGTTACGGGCAATTGGAGCAGGTGCCGCTGGATTTGCCGGAAATTCTGGGCGAGCTGGTGGACCTCTTGCGGGAGCGGGCCGCCAGCCAGCAGGTCACCTTGAAGCTGGTGGTGCCCGGCGGACTGCCTCTCATCCAGGCCGACCGCCGCAGCATGGATGAAGTTTTCGGCAACCTGGTGAGCAATGCCATCAATTACTCTCCGGATGGGGGCGAAGTCAGGATTAGCGCCATCTCCCGGGGGGACTACCTGGAAGTGGAGGTGAAGGACCAGGGCATCGGCATTGAGGCGGAGGAGATCCCCAAAATTTTTGACAAGTTCTACCGGGTCAAGAGCCCCAAGACCCGGCAGGTGATCGGGACCGGGTTAGGCCTGGCGCTGGTCAAGGGGCTCATCGAGGCCCACCGGGGGTCGGTGGAGGTGGACAGCGAAGTCGGGGCGGGCACCACCTTCCGGGTCAAGCTGCCTACGGCGGGTGCGGCAAAGGGTGCGGATGCCAAGGAATGAGGTAAACCGGCAGATCCTGGTGGTGGATGATGAAGCCGTGGTGCGGACCGGCATCGCCCAGGTTTTGTCCCAGCAGGATCTGGCGGTGGCCACGGCCGCCGATGCCACCCAGGCGCTGGCCCAGCTAGCCGGGCAGCCGTTTGCCGTCGTCCTTCTGGACATCAAGCTGCCGGACATGGACGGGGTGCAGTTGCTGAAACATATCCGGCAGGATTTTCCCGACACCGAAGTCATCATGATTACCGGTTACCCCACCATTGCCGGGGCAGTAGAGTGTATCAGGCTCGGGGCCCTGGACTACCTGGTGAAGCCGTTTAGGATCGAGGAACTGGAAGCGGTGGTGCAGAAGGCCCGGGACCACCGGGCCCAGAAAAACCGGGCGGCCGCACCGGAACCGGAAGCCGCCGGCGGTCTGGGGCTGGGTTTTATTATTGGCCAGAGTCCCGCTATGCGGCGGGTATTCGACAAGATCAAGCGGGCGGCGCCCAGTGACAGCACCGTGCTGCTCACCGGGGAATCCGGCACCGGCAAAGAGCTCGGGGCCCGGGCCATCCACCTGCTCAGCCCGCGGGCCGGACAGGAATTCGTTCCGGTGGACTGCTCCGCCCTGGTGGAGACCTTGTTGGAAAGCGAACTTTTCGGTCACGTCAAGGGTTCTTTCACCGGCGCCCTACAGACGAAACACGGGCTCTTCGAACTGGCCAATCACGGGACCTTTTTCTTCGACGAGATCAGCAATCTGAGCCTGAATATCCAGGCCAAGCTCCTGCGGGTGATCCAGGAGCGGGAATTCATGCAGGTGGGGAGCCAGAAACGCATTAAACTGGATATCCGCATCATTGCCTCGTCCAACCGCGACCTGAAGGAAGCCATCAAGGCGGGGGCCTTCCGGGAGGACCTCTACTACCGGCTCAGCGTCATTCCCATCCACTTACCGCCTCTGAGGGAACGCACCGGGGACATCGCCCTGCTGGTGGATCACTTTCTGCGCCAGTACAACCAGAAAGGCCACCGGGAAATTACCGGCATCTCCAGCCAGGCCCTGAAATTGTTCATAGACTATGGCTGGCCGGGCAATGTCCGGGAACTGGAGCACACCATTGAGCGCATCGTAATCCTGGAAGATGGGGATGTCATCCAGCCGGAACATTTGCCCAGCTTCATTTCCCAGCGTCAGGGCGAGTTTCAGGACTTCTCGGATGAAAACCAGTCGCTGGAGGATTTGGAAAAGCGCTACATTCAATTCATCCTGCGCCGCACCAAGGGCCGGCGCCAGGAAGCCGCCCGCATCCTCGGGATCAATCGCAAGACTCTGAGCCACAAGATCGAAAAATACCGCCTGCGGACCAACTGGTAGGGCGCGTCTCAGGCGAAGTTGCAGTCAATAAACTATAAATACTTATGTCATTCTGAACGGAGCGCAGCGTAGTGAAGAATCTCTGCGGTTTAGAAGAGAGATTCTTCGCTGCGCTCAGAATGACAAAAAAGTCTTTTGATTGTGCATTGGTCTCACGCGCCGTTCTTGGTGCGTAAGACGCACCCTACGAAGGGAAATTACCTTTATGGCGGCGGGGACTCAGCCGTAACCCCCCGGGAGGCGTCCAGGAAATCCCGCACCTTTTTCACCAGGTCCATGGGCCGGAAAGGCTTGGGAATGAAATACTGCGATGCTTCTATCTCCCCGTACCCGGTGAGGTCGTTGCCGGTATAGCCCGACATGAAGAACACCGTCATTTCCGGATGCAATGGGGCCAGGCGGTCGGCCAACTCCTTGCCGCTCATCTGGGGCATCACTACATCGGTGATCATGAGGTGGATGGGCTCCGGGTGCCGCTCACAGATCAACAAGGCCTCGCCCCCGTGCCGGGCCTCAATGACGTTATATCCATAGAGGCGAAAAAACCGGCACAGCAAAGTCCGGAGTGCGTCTTCATCTTCCACCACCAGAATGGTTTCGGACCCTTCCAGCTTGGCCGCCAGGGAAACCCTGGTCCCGGGGGCCTCCACCGCCGCCTCGATGCGGGGCAAATAGATCTTAAACGTGGCGCCCTGCCCGGGGCGGCTGTCCACCTCGATAAAACCGTGGTTTTGCTTGACAATGCCGTAGACCATAGGCAGCCCCAGGCCGGTGCCTTTACCCACCTCTTTCGTGGTGAAGAACGGCTCAAAGATGTGATCCAGGGTCTCCGCCTCCATGCCGCTGCCGGTGTCGGTCACCGCCAGCCTGACATAGCGTCCCGGCGGGGCCGTCTCACTGAGAAAATTGTGGCTGCCGGCAAAGTCGATATTAGCCGTTTCCAGGGTGAGCCGGCCGCCCGTGGGCATGGCATCCCGGGCGTTGACCGCCAGGTTCATGATGATCTGGTTGATCTGGCCGGGGTCGGCTTTTACCATCCCCAGATCGGGGGCGGTGACAATTTCCAGGTCGATGTGTTCCCCGATGAGACGCCGCAGCATCTTTTCCAGGTCGCCCGCCACCCGGTTGAGGCTGAGCACCTGGGGTTGCATCACCTGCCGGCGGCTGAAGGCCAGCAACTGTTGGGTCAGAGACGCGGCCCGTTCGGTGGCCTTGAGGATGTCTTCGCTATACTTATACAGGGGGTCATCTTTAACCAGGCTGGTCCGGATGAGTTCGCTGTAGCCCATGATGGCCATCAACAGGTTGTTGAAGTCGTGGGCCACGCCGCCGGCCAGCCGGCCCACCGCCTCCATCTTCTGGGCCTGCAGGAGCTGGGCCTCCAGGGCCTTGCGGGCCGTGGTCGATGCCTAATTCCAGGACCATGGGGGAGCCGTCAATGTCGTCAAAGGGGTAATCGTGGATCTGGTAGGTTTTGCCTTGGGGGCTGGTCCACTCATAATCTACCGGCTGCCGGGTCTCAAAGACCGGTAAGGCCTGGCACCCATCGCATGGTTCTGACCGAGCCAGCATTAGTTCGTGGCAGACGCGGCCCTGGGGGTCTCCGAAGATCTCCCGGAATTGACGGTTGACAAATGGCACCGTGCGGTCCGGCGCCAGGAGGCAGACAAAGGCCGGCAGCATGTCCAACAGGGAAAAGAATCGCTGGCGCTCCTGCTGGATTATGGTTTCCGCCGCCTTGCGCGCGGTGATGTCCTGTCCCTGGGCAATGGTGGCCATCAGAGTGGCGCCATCCTTGGCATGGATGTTGGCCGAGTTCCAGAGAGCTATGCGGATATCGCCATCTTTGCGCAGAATGGGGATTTCCACCGATTCCCAGTGCTCGCCACTTGAAGTGGAGGCTATCTTGCGTAGCGATTCCTCTCGGCTGGCTTCCGGAAAGAGCAGGTCCAATTTCTGGCCGATAACCTCGTTGGTGGTAAACCCCGTAAGATTTTCGAAGGCATGGTTGAACCGGGTGATCCTGGACTCCGCGTCCCAAACGATGATGGGGGCGTTAGCGTAATCTATCAAGTTTGCCAGATAGTTGCGCGTCTCCCGTAGCTCCTCCTCCGAAGCCTTGCGTTCGGTGATGTCAAAGAATACCCCGCTGACATAATCAACCTGACCGGCGGCATCGGAGAATATTTGCCCCCGGGCTTGAATCCAGGTAATTTCGCCGTCTTTTTTCCGGATGCGGTATTCCCGGACGTAGGATTTGTCGGTCTTGAAAGCTTGTTTAAATAACCCGCGGGCCATATCCAGGTCTTCCGGGAGGATCAGGTCGCACCATTTGAGTTGCCGGGAGTCAAACTCTTCCCTGATATATCCGGTGAGATTTTCAATTTTCCGGTCGAAGAAATCAACGCTCCAGTCCTGGTAGCCTTTAAAGACCACGGCCGGAATTTGCCTGACCAGCAGCCGGTATTTCGCCTCACTTTCCCGCAGCGCGGCCTCGGCTTTTACCCGCTCGAAGGCCGTCCCCAATTGCAGCGCCGCCTTCTCCAACATCTCCACCAACTCCAGGGGCACCATGTTCTCTCGCCGATCAGCAATGTGAACTAAGCCCAGGATTTGGTCGCCCCAGCGGATGGGAATCAGGGCCACGGACTCATAACCTTCCTGGTTGCAAGCGTTTCGGGTACTCTCCTTGTCCGCTTCCGTTACCGTGGCCAGAAATCGGGTCGTGTGGTTCATCCAAAAAGAGCCGCCGGCAGTATAAAAGGGCAACTTGGGATTATAGTCACCTTTGATGACATTAATACACATGCACTGATCAGTTCGGATGGATAAGGGGCTTTCCGATGCATAGAATTGCTGCCGGAAACCATCATAGGCCTGGTAAGGAATCCCGCCGTCGGCATCGAGCACCCGGAGGCCCACCGCCTCGCAACCGGTGTAAGTCTTGATTTCAGACACAAAGGCGGTTAACAGCGAGTCGATATCCGTAAAATTATGTACAATTTCCAGGAAGCGCAGCGAAACCCGCAGCGCCTCTTCCATGCGCTTGCTGTCGGTGACGTCCATCCAGACGCCCGCCATTTCCACCGGCTTGCCGTCTGCATCCTGCACCAGCCTGACGTCATCGTGCATCCAGCGATAGGCGCCGTCCTTGGCCAGGAAGCGGTATTCATAGGTCTGGCGGTCCTGGGGCCAGGGGAATACCAGGCGCTGGCAGACCCAAGGCCGGTCTTCGGGATGCACGTGATCGAGCCAGAAGCGGGAATCGGCCAGGAAGTCCCGGGCCTCCCAGCCTACCAACGTTTTGGTGTTTTCACTTATGTAGCTGAAAGCAAAATCCCTTCCGGGGTCACAGGTATAGATGGCCGCGGGACCGGAGTCCAGAACCTGCTCCAGCCGCGCCTTGATTGCCATGGGCTCGGTAACGTCGATGGCATTAATGCCGATCATGACCGGCTGCCCATCCTGATCGACGATGGGAAACCGGTGGGAAATCCATTGATGCAGGCCGTCGGGGTGTGGCAGGGAGCCCAGGGTCTGCAAGGGTTCCCCGGTCTCAATGACTAACCGGTCCTGCTCCCGGAATTTTGCCGCAACTTCGGGTGGCCAGAGTTCTTCCGAGGTTTTTCCCAGCCACTCCTCCCGGCTTTTCTGAAAGGTCTGCTCCCAGGCGGCGTTGGCAAAGAGGCAGCGCCCCTCCAGATCCCGGATGACGGCCACGCTGGGCAGGTGCCCCACGAAGGACGCAAACAGCCGTTCGCTCGCTTGCAGCTTCTCTTCCGCCTGCTTCAGGTCGCTGATGTCGGTGATGGAGGTGCGGCACACCCTGGCGCCGCTGACGTCGGTAACCGCGACGCTGTCCAGGTGGGCAAAAAAACTCCCCTTATCGGGTTGTTGCAGTTTTATCTCACCGGAGTGCGGCCCCTGTTCCTGGAAGACCCGCTTGAGGTAGAGGTAGAAGCGCCTCCTATCTTCACCTGCGATAAAGAAACGGAAGGGCTTATCGATCAGGTGGCGCCTGGTTACTCCTAATTGGCTGGCTGCGGTCAGGTTGACTTCCCGGATCAGGCCGGATTCATCCAGGGTCAGGAAGCCCACCGGGGCGAAGTCATAAAAGTCGCTGTATTTTCTATGGGCTTCTTCTAACGATAATTGACTTTGGCGTAATGCATCATTTTGCATTTCCAATTCAATCTGATGTACTTGCAACTCATGAACCAGGACGCTTATTTCATCATGGGACAGATCTTGAACCCCCGGTGCCTTGGATTGCAGACGGGCTTCGGCTTTTTCCCGGAGTTTTGGGGTTCCCCTGGGAGGTTTCCTGTCCTGTTTCATAATTCACTCCTCGCGGGTGGCAAGATGCACTTGATGCAATTATCCAGGCGAAGGATCAGAGGCCCAGTCCGCGTGCATACCCCAGCATTGCCGGGCCAGGCAGGATGGCCCAATTCCATCAGGCTGGCGGGCTCATGGGGCCCCCTGGCTCGACCGCAACCGGTCTGACGCTTGAAGGAGCCGCTGTATCCCGCCTTATAGGGCCGTTGGGAGAATAAAGGATTGGCCTCCTTGGCCCAGGGTTGGCTTTCCTGGCCCACGTCGCCGGAATGGTGCAGGTGTGCAAAAAACGGCGCGGCAAGTGGTCCGGGGGCAAGCTTTCTTTACGAAAAAAGATAAGTTAAGCATCAACATGCTCTAGAGCTTATGTCAAGTAATTTTTGGCGTGCTTACCTAAAAAGGTTGTCAGGCAGAGGGGGAATGGTGACTCCGGGTTTGGGGTAATAGGGGAGATAGGACCAAAGGCGCATATAAAACCCCAGGCCGGCTCTCACCCCGGCCGGGTGGTGGTCCTGAGGCGAGGCAAAAGGACGGAGCCTCCAACGACTGCCTTGCGGCCGGAATCCCCGACAATTGCATTGACAGGCGCCGCCGAAGATGGCATATCTCCTGTGAAATAAGCGGCCAGGTCCATCGGGGGACCACCGATGAGCCAAGGCCCCGGCCGGACCGGGCGAGCCCTGGCGCTAGGCTCATGCAGTCGTGCCGGGCAGGGGGGAGGAACCGGGGAATCCGGACCCGGCCGCGGCCGAGAAAAGTACTGACGCAGTGCTCTTCAAGCCAAGAAAAGCTATACTATAAAAACCGCGCCTGTAGCTCAGGGGACAGAGCAACGGACTTCTAATCCGTCGGTCGGAGGTTCGAATCCTCCCAGGCGCGCCAGTAAATTCAAGTGTTTAGCTGATTATTGCTAACCCTTTTTTTATTAGGGATAACTCAGGGATAACCAGAGTGCGGAATTTGGGTTGGCATGAGGGCTTGCTCAGCTTCACCGTTCGGGCCATTTCTCCAACCTCTACTTTTACCGCCCCGTCCCTGGCCCCGCTTCCTAATCATAACGGCCCGGAAGGTTGGGATGGGCACCAGGCACAATTAGCCCTCCTTCCTACCCCTGGCCTCTCGACCCATGGCCCCGCCCGCCAGACATGAGCAGGGGAGCAGAACCTGGCCAGGGAACAGGCCCAGGCGCAGGTCCAGGGGAGGGAGCAGGGGCAGCCGGACCCGAGCATGGCGCCGGATATTCTTTCTTATGGCCGCCGCCCGCCGCCACCCTCAGACCTCGGTTATCCAGTCGCCCGCCCTCGCCCTACGCGCTACGCTGCACCACCAGCCGGAGGCACCACTTCGTCGCTTGACTTGGCCCAGCGCAGCGCCACGGTACAGCAGCGACCGGTCCTCTCCCCTGTGCCACCCCTGGCCAGCCTCCCGTTCGTACTGTCAGCCGCAGAACCAAACACCGATACCGGGGAAGTACCTTTAACTCCCCCCTTACTGATATGCTTGGCTGTCACCCGACATCAAAAAATCCGTCTATAACTTTTTTTCCACCTGGAAAATCCCAGCAGAAAACACCCCCCTGGATGGGACCCAGGCCCAATAATTTTCGCATGAAAAATTCTTCCGGGACTTAGACGATGGTGGCCATAGCGACAAGATGGGCAAACCCTTGAAGGCGTCATCGAACGAGAGATGGGGTCATTCATGGCCGTCGGCAAGGCCCTGCTCACGATCCGGGATAACAGACTCTACCGGGAGAAGTTCGACACCTTCAATAATTACTGCAAAGAAAAGTGGGGATATGAAAGGACTTATGCCCACAGACTAATAAACGGCTCCCAAGTGGCGGAAAACTTGTCAACACGTGTTGACTTATGCACCCCTTGTGAAATCCAGCCGATCAACGAAGCCCAAGTCCGCCCCCTGGCCATCCTTGAACCCAACGAGCAGCGTGATGTCTGGGAGGAAGCTGTGAGAACCGCCCCGGCCGGGTTATGGTCATGGCCCACCCTTAGATACCCCCCGAAAAAGCGTTGTACGCTTCCTACGGCGTAATCACGCTTCGGCCTGTGGGGTAGGGGTGGGTTGAGGGGAGCTACCCCCCGCCTTATGGGGGACCAGGCCCTAAAATTTCACATCCAAAATTTAGTCGGGTGGCGGGGCCTTCCCCCGAGCGATTTAAGCATTTCACAGGCCCCCCTGTAATTCCCCCCTTGGATTCCCCCTCCCGTGGCCGCGGTGGGGCTGTGAGTGGCCCTGAGCGCCGTAGATTTCTCTTCCCGGGGGGGAGGCATGGGGGCGCATTTCAGGTTACAGGTGCTCCCGGCGCGCAAGGTCAGCCAAGAGAAGGGCGACGGCACCCGTGCCGATTTCTCACTGCTTGCTTCTTCTGGCGTCAGCACCGCCCAGTCCCGCACCTCTGGCCTTGTCTGACTCGGAAACCGGACGCCTCGAGAGGGACTCCATCCTCCCGGGTCGATATGATCTCCCCGGAAAATTTCCGATTTTTCGAGAAGATTCCCAATTCAAGCCCTATTTGCAAGGGCCTCCACCCCTTGCTCAATCCATAAAAATCAGCGCAACCATTCAGAGGAATTTCTTTCCGGTAAACTTCCTGGTTATCCCATTGACATAACCTTCCTTTTTGTGGGATAAAGGAATCATCTTGCAGTACCCAACCCCTGCCACCAGGGGATTATGATTATTGATAAACTTGATGGCCGGGATGCCCTAAGGGTGCAAAGCTCGGCTTTTTAATTTTCACATCCTCAAATGGCTTAAGGAGCGATTTAAGGAGGAAAACGATGGTTAAGAGGGTTTCATTTTTACTACTGCTTTGTATTTCGCTTGATTTCTCTATCCTGAATGCCCAAGACCTTTTTTGTTATCCCCCCGGCCACTTTTCATTTAATTTGCCTTCCGGCTGGAAGATTATACCCAATAAGGTTGTTGAGGAATATGCAGAAGAATTAATTAAGAAGTCTAAGACCTTATCCAAGCCAAAATATGATTTAGTATTTAACCGAGTTAACGCGTCACGGCCTTTTGAGTATCCATATTTTGTAATTACGAATTGGAAACAAAAAGTAAATAAAGCTATAATCGAAGAATGGATTTCATCAGCACAGCAAATAACAAAAAAAGCTATGACAAAGCAGAATTTAAGAGAATTTTTTCCTGAAACGTTGATTAGACAACCAGCATATGATGATAATAAACATATATTAACATATTCGGTAGAATTTAAATTAAAAGGTTTTGAAGGAAAAGATACATATGGGACAATGATAATCTCATTATTCTTTTATAAAGAAGGCATTATCTCCTTAAATTTTTATAGCTATAGTAAAGACATTTCAAAAAATATGCCAATTATTAATAATA
Source organism: Deltaproteobacteria bacterium (assembly GCA_030655955.1). GTDB lineage: Bacteria > Desulfobacterota > Desulfobaccia > Desulfobaccales > 0-14-0-80-60-11 > 0-14-0-80-60-11. Next base: position 2,327 of record JAUSOZ010000067.1, on the reverse strand, counting down.
TAGTCCAATCATTTACTTTTGAAGAGGATTACAAATATAGATAGGTGCAATATAATATATTATTGCTATAAATCTTAATGCTGAGAGCTTTAATCATTTTTAGTGAGAAAGGCAGAGGCCATTTAGGAGTTAGTAGCCATGAAGAAATGTCCCTTTTGTGCTGAGGAAATACAGGATGCAGCAATTAAATGCAAACATTGTGGTGAATGGCTGGACAAGGAGCTTAAGGATTCTACTCCTCAGGTAGTTGAAGTAGAAAAAATAGAGCTTCCTGAGGCACAGCCTCAGACGGAAGCTGTTTCGCAAGAAACCGACGAAGAAACCAAGAAAAAAATAGAAGCTGGGCAAAAGCAATGTCCAACTTGTGGCAAATGGGATGTCTATAGAGCGGTTATAGAAGATGGTGGGCAGGGAGATTGGTGTCCTCATTGCAAAAAATCTATTCAGATGGCAAAGATAGAAATTACAGACAAAATTAGCTGGAGACAAAAGGCTCTTAAAGCGGTCGCGTGGCTCGTCGGTGCAAGCGTAGGCTACTATTCAGGCATTCACTTACTCATCCCGCTTGGCATCACCTTTGCGGTCTGGTGTATTGGAAAAAAGCTGTTGCTGGTCGAAAAACAACTCTATCTCCCTGCTATCGCAGTGCAAACCGGCAGTCTGCTATGGTTTTTATTTGGCCTACTTTATTTAGGTGCTTTCAATTCAGGATTAATTGACATTGGGGTGCTTGTCCTGGGTTGACTTGGCTTGTGCTGAAGCCTGGCTTCGGCCCAATTCTTTTTCTCACTCTATACCAAGTTGTGGGGCTCGCAGTTAATGCGGTGTCTTTTGCAGAGGCTGCTATTAGAACGGCCTCTCATAAGGCACTACTCGTCCATATGATTTGGCGGCTAATGGCACTGTTCTTCATGTGGACTGCTTATGTGCGGTCGCGAAAGGTTGTTCCAATTGAGACTGCTGCTGCAGACTCCTAAACACGCGGTTGAAAGCGAGGCGCGGCAATACCAGAAGCTATCACCCGTTGGGAGACCGGGATTAAGGCTGTCCCTTCATAAAAACAAGTGAGTTGCAAGGCAAAACCCTTTTCCCATTAGGGGACTTTATGACCCGCAGAGACCACATCAGGCGAGTCGGAATTCTGTGCTGCCATTGTCTGCGGAATATGTCATTCTATATGGCGGGTTGGCGGGAGGGTGATTTTATCTTCAAAGAACCAAGTCAGTTTTGGATAAATGTGAACGCTAACTTTTTAGATGTCTGTGTGCTGGAGTGGTGTAAGCTCTTTGCCGATAAGAAGAATGGTAAGCACTACTGGGGAAAAGTTACTACTGATGAGGTTGCCTTCATCGACGGACTCCTGAAGGCGTTGAGGATTACTAATGATGAGTTTGAAGTATACGTCAAAGAGATGCGCTCCTACCGAGACAAATTTATTGCACATCTTGACTTAGAAGAGAGGATGCACATCCCGAAGCTACATGTAGCGCATCAAAGCACTGCATACCTTTACGACTATCTGCGCTCCCATGAAGATAAAGGAGGTTTCTTCATCGATTTTCCTGATACGGCATTATCTTTTTACATGCGCTTTTTGAATGAGGGGAAGTTGGTATATCGGGAGAATGAATAGATACTCTTTTGCGGCTTGGATAAAAACGCTGGGCGGTCATAGAACCTGCATCATTAGAAAAAAGCGAAAGGACAAAGATAATGAAGATGACCCAAGCTGATTTACATGAATGGCAGAAACTGTGCGAAGAACAGCAAGCCTCCCTGTCTGCCTTAACCGAAGAATTGGGAGCTGCCCTAAAAGTGGGCGGTATAGTATCTGAAGAAATTATGCATAGATGGAATGACATCATGCGTAGGATGACGGAGTTTATGAAGGCGCATCCGGTTTCTTGAAGACCGAGAACACCTTGCGAGTGCTAAACAATTTGCTCTGAGGCGTCCCCCCTGGCCAGGGCGTCTTGCAGGGCTTGGATATAGGGTTTGAAAGGGTCTGTCATTTTTGAAGCCGACCGTTTAATTTTACAAGGGAGCTACATAACCCCCTTATAGCATAAAAGTTAACTAAAGCTGATACTAAAACTGACATTTACAGTTCACCATATGCCTCTCAAACAATGTAATTTATAAAAACCGTTCGATTTTTATAAAAGCCTAACAGGCTAACCCTATTCGCAACCCCCTTCGATTTCTCTCAATCTTCTGCTTGTGCTTTTTGGATTTTCTATCTATGTCATCCCCAAAAAGTCGTCTTAAGAACCCCAACACAGCCGCTAATGATAAGGTTCTGCTATGATCCGAAACTTATCACAGAG
>JAUSOZ010000066.1 GCA_030655955.1 Deltaproteobacteria bacterium | reverse complement strand
TCCGGTCCGTGCCCCCTGCCGGCCCTCCCTGGGGGAACTCATGCATTCTGGTTTGCCTGGCTTCTTCCATATGCTTTTCTCCCCGCCCTACACTAATTTACCATAGGGTGGGTGTCTCATCCATGTTGACACAGAGGGGGTCGTTAAATTGCATTGAGGATAACGTTGAGGTGGGCTCCACGCCCCCTGAGGGCGCACACGCAGGTGCGCCCCTACGTCCCGTTGGCAAATATTTGACTGCAACTCGGGATTAATTGTCACCTGACACGAAGTCGCGGTTCAAAAAACTATGAAAATTCATGTCATTCTGAACGGAGCGCAGCGGAGTGAAGAATCTCAACAGCCATAAATAAGAGATTCTTCGCTACGCTCAGAATGACAAAAATTGTCGTTCGACCGCTCATTGGTATAAGACTTCAACCTGCACCGGCTCCGGCGAGACGCCGGGGCCTTTTTGGGGATTGCGACTTGCAAGGAAGTGCCGCCAACGGCCGGCGACGCCTCAGGCGCGGCTCAAATCAGGCCGGCTGGGGCCGGGGCGCCGCCGCGGCCGCCACCGCCCCGGGCACCAGGAAGGTGGTCAGGGCTTGTTCCACCATCTCCAGATCCACCTGGGTGTCGTAGCAGGGGCCGTGGGGCCGTCGATTGATGATGCCGAAGATGGGCAGGGGATAGCTGTCCTGAATGCCGCTGCTGAGGTCCCGCTCGCAGGCCACGGCGATAATCAGGTGGGGGCGCCGTTCCACCACGATGCGCCGGGCCAGGGTGCCGCCGGTAGCCACCGCCAGCCCCACACCGTATTTCTCCGACAGGTCCACCAGCCCGGTGATGGGACATTTGCCGCAGCGTTTGCAGTGCACTGAGCTGCCCGTGATGCGAAACTGGCATTCGTGGAATTGCAGGCAATGGGGCATGAGGAGCAGCAGCTTGTCCGGAGTGGTGCGCAGGTGTTGCGCCAGGACCAGCTGATTGTTGATTTCGATGAACGAGCGGCGCACCTTCTCCTTGGAGACACCGCATAATTTCCCCACCCCGCTCATTAACGGCAGGAGGAGCTTGATCACCAGCCCCCGGAGTTTGCGGGACAAGAACAGGTCCCGGCCCAGAACCACCGTCAGGGCCAGCATGACCAGGACCCCCACCACGGCCAGGAGCAGGACGCTAAAGCTGATCCCCAGGATCAGGGGCAATTTGGGGCTGATGTTGGTGAGCCCCACATAGGGCACATACCAGAGGACGCCCAGGATGAGGGTGAACAGGAGGCAGGTGAGGGCCAGCAAACCCAGGAAGATGCGCTTCTGGGGGCGCAGGGAATTACCGCCGTTCAAGATTGTGCCCGGCTCATCCATGGGTAGTGCTACTCCAGCCTCTGCCCGATCAGGGGTTGGCCCCGGAGAAAATCAGCCGCCAAAAGGCGTTTGTGCCCGGCCAGTTGCAAGGCCTCAACCGTGACGCTTCCCAGACCGCAGGCGATTTCCAGCCCTTGAGGGGTCAGGCGGAGCACCATGCCCGGGTCACCCAGGCGCCCCTCACTCTTTTTAACCCCGGCGCCGAATAACCTGAGCCCCCTCCCCTTCCACAGCGCGTAGGCCCCCGGCCTGGGGTCCAGGCCCCGGATCCAGCCGGCCGCTTCCGGGGCTGAAAGTTCCCACAGGAGACGGCGCATCTCCCGGGTAATGGGCGGGGCGAGGGTCACCGCCGCGACGTCTTGCGGCAGCTTAACAACTTCCCCCCGCCGCAGCATTTCCAGGCATTGGACCAGCAGGGCGGCGCCGCGTTCCGCCAGCCGGTCGTAAAGGGTCCCAACATTATCTGCCGCGCCGATGGGCACGCGCTCCTGGAGGAAAATCGGCCCCGAGTCCACTTCGTACCGGAGCCACTGGATAGTCACCCCGGTCTCCTTTTCCCCCCGGATCAGGGCCCAATTGATGGGGGCCGCACCCCGGTAGCGGGGCAGGAGCGATGCATGGACATTGAGGACGCCCACCGACGGCAAGGCCAGAATCTCAGGCGGGAGAATCCGGCCATAGGCCACCACAATGATCAACTCCGGCGCCAGCGCCTGAAGATGCGAGACCAATTCCGGGTCCTTGAGACGCTGCGGTTGCAGCACCGGCAGGTTCCAGGCCAGGGCCAGTTCCTTCACCGGTGAGGCCGTCACCACCTGTCCCCGGCCCCGGGGCCGGTCCGGCTGGGTCACCACGGCCGCCACCTCTTCCCCGGCGGCCAGGATGGCCTCGAGACACGGCAGGGCGAACCGGGGAGTTCCCATGAAAATCAGGCGCCAGGGTCCTGATTTCACCTGGCCGCCACCTGTTTTTTCAGACGCCGTAAGAAGAGACTCCGCTTGAGGCGGCTGATATGATCGATGAACAGAATACCGTTCAGATGATCGATCTCATGCTGGAGCACTATGGCCAGCAACCCCTCTCCGGTAATTTCCACCGGTTTCCCTTCCCGGTCCAGGCCTTTGACCAGCACCTGGGCATGACGCCGGACATCGGCGCAAAAGTCGGCTACCGACAGGCAGCCTTCCTCGTGGATGATCTCCCCTTCCCCGGCGACGATACAGGGATTGAGCACCACCTGGAGTTTCCGGGGCCGGCCCTCCTTGTGGGAGACGTCAAACACGATGAGACGCTGCAGTTCACCCACCTGGTTAGCCGCCAGCCCCAGCCCTGGTGCACTGTACATGGTCTCGCCCATGTCGTCTATGAGACGCTGCAAGCTCCCGTTGATCTCGGTGATCTCCCGGGCCTCTTGCCGCAGCACCGCATCGGGTAATTTATAAATCGGTAATACTGCCATAGGCTTAAAAGTATTGGTCGGAAACTAATGTGTTTTTCTTAACTTTAAGGCAAAACTGGAATTTTTTCAAGAACCCACCGTCGGCGGAGGTCAATTTTGTGAACCGAGACCGCGGAGCCGTCAGGTAATTTGGGCGTCAGCCTACCGGCAGGATGAAAAAAAGGTGAGGGGCCGGTTGAAGAGCCCCTCACCTGTAGGAGGTGGGTCAAGTGGAGCAGAGAGATTTATTTCTTGGCCGGAGCTGCAGGAGCCGGGGCGCCAGGTGCGACCATGGGGCAGTTTGCAGGAACCTTGCCGTCAGGGCCGACCATGGGACAGCCGCCAGGACCCATGCCGCGGCCATGGCCCTTGCCGCCACGCATACCGCGTCCCATACCCTTGGCCAGGTCCGGAGAGATCTTACCGGCTTCCGCCTGGAAGGCGGTTCTTTTCTCTTTCATCTGGGCCCAGAGGGCCTTGATTTCTGCCTGCTTGGCGGTAATAGCCGCCTGATCCGGTTTTTCAGCCTTCTGCAGACCCGCCAACTCGGCGTGCTTGACCATCATCTGTTTGCGCACCGAAGCGGTGTCATTATGGAACTTCTCCTTGAGGTCAAAGAACTTGCCGGCCTGATCGGGGGTGAGGTTCATGACGCCTTTGCCGCCGCCCATGCCGCCGCCGTGACGGGCCATGGAGGATGCCGCCAGACCCAGGGTCAACGACAGGGCCAACACCGCTACCAGGGAAATCTTACTCGTTTTCATTGGTTGTAACTCCTTAAGTTCGGTTTCGATTTTTCCGCCCGGCAATCCGGGCTTTAGTAAGTAAAACCCGCTAACGGCTCAAACCCGGCGCGGCGGATTAATTTATTTTTTGGGAGGGGGCGGGAATGGTTACGTGGGGCGGGGTGGCGAAGGACTGCGGCTGGGGGCCATGCACCGGCTGAGTCATGCTCCACACAGTGATTGATACTATGCTGCCGCGATTTTAAGGCAAGAATATTAAGACGTAATGTTCAAGACTTGACCAGACATCCTCTCCATCAAGGCATGGTATCATCGGGCATAAAAGAATTCCGGAAATGCCCCCACAAAAGGTCAATTTCGCTATCCAGATCATATCGCTAATTTCTTGAAGTTGTTGGAAAGCTTCGATTTTGGCAAGATATATCGCAAGGCTACGCGACAGCAGAAAAGGCAGGGCCATGGCTGACCCTGCCTAAGATTTCATCTTGATGCTTATTAATCTGAAAGTTTTTTTCTCTTAATTTTGGCGATTTCTCGGCCACCTATTGCTTTTGGGTGCCTGAATCGCCATGCTGGGCTCCCAATTTTATCTTTGCCGACAACGTAAGCCAGCCAGATGTTATCCTTAGAGCTCGGATGAGTTACTCATAGATAATTTGGCTTCCAAATTCTTTGAAAGAAAAGGTTAGGAAAATGTGGTGGCCGTCATAATCAAGCACCCGCAGATCATCACTCTGACGCAGGTCATTTAGGACCACAGGGTAGTGCTCGCCGTAGCGCTTCTGACACAGATCCAGGGGTACTTCATAACCAATGAATTTCTTGATGCCTTTGCCCTGCATTTTCTTCACAAATTTTGGGTTAGTGAAGGAATCATAGGAGGTCAGCACCAAAAGGGGCCCGGAGCCAGTGAAAATTATACCAGCCTTCATGATCGTTCTCCTCCTTAAAAACTTAGTTATAAATATGTATTAAATAATAAGGACTCATTATCCAAAGTCAACTGACCTACCCCGCAAAACTTATCCACAATTTATGTCAGAGTAGTGAATCAAAGGGAGGCAGGAAGAAGGGCAGGAAGTCCTAAAAAAGGTGCAGAAAACCGGCCTTTAGAACTTTCACTAGCTGCTATATATATACCCTTACAAAATCCATCCAAGTGGGTTGATATGGATATCTTAGCTCTATCTAAGACCCTGGCGACGGGTAAAGTTTTCGTCCCAAGTGTCAGGTTTAATCTGGTCTCGGTTTGATGATGGTCAGCTCAAATCTTGAGCATGACAATTTTAAGGAGTTGAAAAAGATTGGGGCGCGAATTGCAGGCAACCGCGGCGCCGATCCCTTAGCCGCCCCGGGTTCAAGCCGTCCCCGGGGGGCGGCCGAGAGTCTGCAAGATCCCCGCCGGCACGGAGGTAAAGCTGATGAGAACCTCGAACCGGCCATCCGTGAGGGGCTTCACCCGGGTGACCTTGCCATAGATATGGCCCGGGGTGGGTTCCTGGTTGTCGTCCAGAAAAGCCAGGCGGAGGTCCTCCCAGGCTTCCAGGGGGCTCTCCGAGGTCACCTGGGCGGCGGTGTCGCACAGATGCGTCACCCAGGCCCGGCCGCTAACGTCGGTGACAATCTTGTCCTTAAGGCGATGGATCCGGACCCCGATGGGTTCCGGCAGCTCCGACAGCTTCTCCGACTTGTCCGGAAGCCGGATGTTGTAAGGGGCGCCCATGGACCGGACGTCATAGAGCGTGGCCCAGCCCGGCATGCCCTTCATCTCCACCGTCAGGACGTTGGCCACTTCCACCAGATCTCGCACCCGGCTGTAGGTGGCGGCGCTGATAAGCACCTGCCCCGCCAGGGCAAAGGCTTCCATGCGGGAGGCAAAATTGACGTCGGAGCCCACGACGCTGTACTTGGTCCGCCGCTCCGAGCCGATGTTGCCCACCACCACCGAGCCGGTGTTCACCCCGATGCCCATGGCCAGGCGGGGCAGGCCCTCGGCCTCGTTCTCGGCGTTGATTTCGTCCATGGCCGCCTGCATCAGCAGGGCGCAGGCTACGGCCCGGGCCGGATGATCTTCCTGGGGTTCCGGGGCGCCGAAGAAGGCCAGGATGCCGTCTCCCACGATTTCGTCGATAACGGCCCGGTTATCCAGGAGAATAGCTATCATCTTGCTCAAATAACGGTTGAGAAAGGTGATGACCTCCTCCGGGGCCATCTCGGCGATGATGGCGGTGAAGCCCCGCAAGTCAGACATGATGAGGGAGACCTCCCGAATCTCGCCGCCCATCTCCAGAGCCCCTTCGGATTCCAGCAGTTTGGTCACCACTTCCTGGGTGACGTAGCGCCCGAAGGTATCCCGGATGAAATCCCGCTTTTCAATGTATTCGGTGAGTTGTTTCCCCAGGTCATTAAAGGAAACCGCCAGGTCCGCCACTTCGCGCACCCCCCGAACCGGCACGGCCACCGCAAAGTCGCCTTCCCCCACCTGCCGCACCCCATCCCGGAGGCGGGAGATGGGCCGGGAGATGGCGGCGGCAAAATAGAACCCCGATAAGCCGCCCACGAGGCACAGGGCCAGGCCGGCAAAGAGGCCGCCGATCATGACCTCCCGGTTGAGGGCGGCATAATGGGCCTCAATCTGCTGCTTGGCCTGCACCGTGGCGATCTGGCAGGATTCCTTCATGCGCTGTTGCGCCGGGAGAAAAAATTCATCCAGGTTGACGATGGCCGCAACGATGAACCGGGTGCCGGGGACATGGACCCGCACCGAAAACCTCTGCTTCTCCTTTTTGTCCTTATCGAAAAAGGTAAAAAAACCCTGCACATGGTTCTCTTTAAAGGAACGTTTGATCATCTCCGTGGTTTCCGGGTATTCCTTCTCCCAATCCAGCTGGTTCCGACCCTCGACGTTTTTGTCCGGGTGAAACAGGATGTAACCGTTCTGGTCATATAAATCCGTATATCCCGCCGGACCGTGGGGGGTGTAAATCGACTGGATGGCGATGGCCCGGAGTCCGGGATTCCGGCGCAGTTTGGCGTAATCATCGAGCTTCTTGCCTTTCAAGACATAGGCCAATTCCCGGGCCACGTCTTCGGCCTTGTCCTTGACGACGTATTGGCCCATCTGGGTCAGGATGCGATCCGAATGGAGCACATGGTCCTCGGTGACGTTGCTCACAGCTTGATCGGCGATGCGGATGGAGCTTTTGGTGAGCTCGCCCATCACGTGGGCGTCGATGAACCAGGCGCCGACCGTTAATATGACGATAAGCGCCAGGTAGGACAGAATCAGATAGGTGCGCAGTCTCATGGCTACTCCGGTTCAGGTCAATCTGGGGGACGCAGACCGCCGGGGCGCGTCCCCGCGTCAGGATTATACAAGGTTTCGAAATAGTTAAGCGAAATAGTGAATTTGACGGCCAGATGCCGAGGCCCCCGGCTCAGGGGTAGATCCGATCGATAAGACGGGGAAAGGGGATGGTTTCCCGGACGTGGTGCAGGCCGCAGATCCAGGCCACCAGGCGCTCGATGCCCATGCCGAAGCCGCTGTGGGGCACGCTGCCGTAGCGTCGCAGGTCCAGGTACCACTCCAGGGGCTCCTGGGGCAGGTCATGCTCCTTAATGCGGGCCAGGAGGGCCTCAAGGTCATCGAGGCGCTGGGAGCCCCCGACAATCTCCCCGTAGCCCTCCGGGGCCAGCATGTCCACACAGAGGGCCAGGCGCGGGTCTTCCGGGTCCGGTTGCATGTAAAAGGCCTTGGCCTCCTTGGGGTAGCGATGCACCAGCACCGGGCGGGGAAAGAGTTGGGAGATGACGGTCTCCTCATCGGCCCCCAGGTCCTCGCCCCAGGCCAGGTCTTTGCCGTGCCGCTGCAACTCCTCCAGGGCCTGTCCATAGCTGAGGCGGGGGAACGGTCCGGCCACTTCCGCCAGCGGTGCGGTGTCGCGCTCCAACAGCCGCAGCTGCGGTTCCTGGTGCTCCAGCACCCTGAGGACCACGAAGCGCACCAGGGCCTCGGCCAGTTGCATGATATCTTCCAGGGTATAAAAGGCCGCCTCGGCCTCCACCATCCAGAACTCCGTCAGGTGACGCCTGGTCTTGGATTTTTCGGCCCGAAAGGTGGGGCCGAAGCAATACACCCGGCCCAGGGCCATGGCCGCAGCCTCCAGATAGAGTTGGCCGCTTTGGGACAGGTAGGCCTTGCCCCGGTCCAGATAGTTGGTCTCAAAGAGGCTGGTGGTGCCCTCGCAGGCCGTGGGGGTGAGGATGGGGGTGTCTATGAGCACGAAGCCGCGGTCGTGAAAGAAGTCCCGGCAGGCCCGGCAGACTTCGTCCCGGATTCTTAAAATGGCCTGTTGCCGCGGGGACCGCAGCCACAGGTGGCGCCGGTCCATGAGGAAGGCCACCCCATGTTCCTTGGGGGAGATGGGATATTCCGGGGCAATCTGGACGGGGATCACCCGGGTCACTTCCAGCTCATAGCCTCCGGGGGCCCGAGGCTCGGCCCGAACTAAACCCTCCAGCAGTAGGGAAGATTCCAGGGTAAGCCGCTCGAATTGCTGAAAATCGTCCTCCGGGAGCCTCCCCTTGACCAGCACTCCCTGGGCCAACCCGGAGCCGTCCCGGAGCACCAGAAAGCGGACCTTGCCGCTGGAACGCAGGTGGTAGACCCAACCCCGAAGGGTCACAGTCTGGCCGGTATGCTGGGCCAGGGAAGCGATGTCAACTGCCGGGGCGGCGCTGGTGATGGTAGTGGGCATAGCGGTGATTGATTAAATCTTCCTGTTTTTAAAAGTTTTTGCGTAGGGTGCGCATCGCGCACCATTGGCCGACCCAGAAGCGGCGGTGCGCAGTGCGCACCCTACACTGCTTACTGCTTACGGCTCACTCCTACAACATGATCTTGACGTGGGCCTTTTCCCGTAGGGTCTTGACCCAGTCGGCAAAATACTTCTCCATCTCCTTCTGCTGCAAAATTCGGCGAATTTCCGGGGCCGCCGTTTCAAAGGGACGGGCCTCGCCGCTACGGCGGGCCACCACCTGCATCAATTGAATGCCATCCTGGGTCAGAATCGGGGCCACCTCTTTCGGTTTCAGTTTCTCCAGGTATTCGGCCAGCCGCGGATCTAAGTCGCTCTGAGCCACAAACCCCACATCCGAAGGCCTGAGAGAGAATTTGCCGGCGGCCCCCGCCAGAGATTCGCCCCGTTTTACGGCGGTCAAAATGTCCTCGGCTTTCTGCTTGGTTTCATCTTTTTGCGCCTCGGTGGCCCCTGGGGGGAAAGGCATCCTGAGGGTGACGATGTGCACCTTGGTGCCACCTTTCTTGAATTGCTGGTCATAAAGGCGGCGAACTTCGGTGTCAGTGACACTGGCCTTGGTCCCCACCATCACCACCATCAGCCGTTCCTGAGTCATTTGATCCGCAAGCTGCTGCTTGAATTCTTTTATAGAAAGCCCCGCTTGGGCCAAACCCTTGGCAAAGGTCTCGTCATCGGCAATATTATTGCGCTGCTTGAATTGGGCCATAGCGGCGTCTAGTTCTTTATCGGACACCACGATACCCCGGCGCTTAGCTTCGGCTTTGGCCAGCTTGCGATCAATCAGCGCCTCCAGCATCTCCCGCTGCATTTTCTTCGCATCTTGGCCCTTAGGCTTAACCCCTGCCTGGGTTTCGACGGTCTTGGCCATATTTTGCAACTCTGACAAGGTGATAATATCGTTGTTGACTTCGGCCACTATTCGGTCAACCACCTCGGCCACACCCGTCCCCGCCAGCATCAACTGGATCAGGACCGCGGCAAGAATTATAAGCAAACGCCCCTTAATTTTGGTCATCGATTTTATCCTCTCCCTCAGCCTTAACAAATGTTTCCACTTCTTTCAAGCAGTTTTCCAACCGCCCAAGCACCGGGCCGGTTTCCGCCAGGTGAATCCGCAGGTTTTGATCCGGGGTAAGGCGAAAAGTACCCGGCCGCTTCTTGAGAGTGTCAAGCAGACGCGGCAAGTCCAGGCGCTCCGGGTGAGCAAATTGCAGCACCGCGAAGCTGTCCTGAATATCCAGACGCTTGACCCCCAACTGCCGCAAACGGTGTTTGGCCCGGACCACCTCCAGGAGATTGCGCCCCTCCGGGGGCAGCGGCCCGAAGCGGTCTAGAAATTCCTCTTCCAGTTGGCCCACCATGTCAGGGGTCAGCCGGCCCGACAAGCGCCGGTAGAGCGCCAGGCGCTGCTGCACATCGGGCACATAATCCTCGGGCAGGTAAGCCGCCAAAGGCAGATGGATCTCCGGGTCCGGCGTCGCCTCCTCCAGAGGTTCCCCTTTGTATTCTCGAATGGCCGACTCCAGCAGTTGGAGATAGAGCTCGTAGCCCACCTCCAGCAGGTGGCCGGATTGGGCCTGGCCCAACAGATTGCCGGCTCCCCGGATCTGGAGGTCGTGCATGGCGATCCTGAACCCGGAGCCCAGTTCTGTGAACTCCATCAGGGCCTTGAGGCGCTTCTGGGCCTCCCGGGTGAGGGCCGCTTCATCCGGAACCAGCAGATAGGCGTAGGCCTGGGCCTGGCTGCGTCCTACCCGGCCCCGCAACTGATAGAGCTGGGCCAAACCCATGGTATGGGCCCGGTTGATAATTATGGTGTTGGCCGCGGGAATGTCCAAACCGGCTTCAATGATGGCCGTACACACCAGGACATCGACCTCCCGGCGCCAGAAGCGCACCATAACCTGCTCCAGCTCCTTTTCCGGCATCTGGCCATGGGCCATGGCCACCCTGGCCTCGGGCACCATTTCCCGGACATGGCGGGTCCAGGTGGGCAGGCTCCGCACCCGGTTGTGCACGAAGAAGACCTGGCCGCCCCGGTCCAGCTCCCGGCGAATGGCGGACTGGATCACCGCGGTCTCCGGCAGACAGACATAGGTGCGGATGGCCCGGCGGTTCTCCGGCGGGGTGTTGATCAGGCTCAACTCCCGGAGGCCGGTGAGGGATAACTGCAGGGTGCGGGGGATGGGCGTGGCGGTGAGCGTCAGGCAATCCACGGTGCGCCGCCACTCCTTCAGCCGCTCCTTCTGGCGCACCCCGAAACGCTGTTCTTCGTCAACGATGGCCAGCCCCAGGTCCCGGAAGGCGACATCTTTGGACAGCAGCCGATGGGTGCCGATAAGGATGTCAACCTTGCCTTGTGCCAGGTCCGCCAGGATGCGTTTCTGCTCCGCGGCCCCCCTGAACCGGCTCAGGGCCCTTACCTCCAGGGGGAAATGGGCCAGGCGTTGCCTGAAGGTTTCGTAGTGCTGTTCCGCCAGCACCGTGGTGGGCACCAGAACCGCCACCTGCTTGCCGTCCATGGCGGCCTTGAACGCGGCCCGCACCGCCACCTCGGTTTTGCCGTAGCCCACGTCGCCGCAAATCAGGCGGTCCATGGGTTTCTCCGAGATCATATCCGCCAGCACGTCGGCGATGGCCTGCAACTGGTCCGGCGTTTCCTCATAGGCGAAGGTGGCTTCAAACTCGCGGTAAACCGGGTCCGGCGGCGAGAAGTGATGACCCGGCAACACCCGGCGCAGGGCATAGAGCTCCACCAGCTCCCGGGCGATCTTTTCCACCGCCTTTTTTACCCGGGTCTTGGCCCGCTCCCAGGATTTCCCCCCCAGGCGGGCCACCCGAGGGCTGGCGCCTTCCACCCCCAGGTACTTCTGCACCAGGTTCAGGCGGTCCACGGGGAGATACAGACGGTCCCCGCCTTGATATTCCAGCTCCAAAAAGTCGTTGACTTCGCTGCCCACCGTGAGCTTGACCAGACCCCGGTAGAGGCCGATGCCGTGGTCCAGGTGGACCACGCAATCGCCTTCCGCCAAGTCGGCCAGGGAGGTGAGATCCTGGAGGGGGCGGACTTCCTTGCGGCGCCGTCCTTCCGGCCGGAAGCCCAGGGCTTCATCCTCGGTGAGAACCACCAACCCTTCCGAGAGCAGCCGAAACCCTCCGGTCAATTCGCCCACGGTTATATCCACCCGCCCCCCGGGTTCCCAGATGGGGGCCGGGGAGACTTGCACCTCCAGACCCTCCTCGGTGAGCAACCGGGCCAGGCGTTCGGCCCGGTGCTTGCTCCGGGACACCAGGAGGACCTGAAACCCGGAGCGGCGCCATTCTCCCAAGCGCTGCGCCAGGGCCGGTATCAGCCGGCCGGCCTCGTCCCCGCCCCGGCCCAGTTCCTCAGCCAGGTGATCGTTTTTCTCCACCTGGAAGGTGATATCCCGGTCCTGGTCCGGGTGGGCCCAGGGCAAGAGGGGGCAGAAAATTTGGCTGAAACGGCGGCGCTGTTCCTCCCAGGGGGTTTGGTCCAGCCAGCCCTCGGGTTCGGCGGCCGCGGCTTCTTCCTGCTGGTTAAGCTCCTGCCTCAGGACCAGGGGGTCCCATTCCACCACTACCGTGTCCGGGGGCAGAAAATCCCACAGGGTCTGGGGGTGCTCGTAAAACTCCGCCAGATGCCGTTCAATGCGGGGGAACTGCCGGCCCTCGTGGACGTGGTCCCAGAATTCCGGGTCTTGCCGGCGGCTGCGCCGGGCCAGACCGCGCTCTTTGACGGCGTCATCCAGCACCACTTCACTGGCCGGGAGCACCATCAGGTCCTCCAGACTCCCCTGGGATCGCTGCGTGGCAGGGTCGAAGAGACGGATGGACTCCACCTCATCCCCCCAGAATTCCAGCCGCACCGGCAGGGGATAGAGCGGCGGGAAGAGGTCGATGACCCCTCCCCGGACGCTGAACTCGCCCCGTTCTTCCACCACGGGGCGGCGCTCATACCCCCCCTCCAGGAGGTGCTGGAGAAAAGCCGGCCGCTCCAGACTTTCTCCCGCCACCACGTAGGCCAACAGATCCCGAATGCGGCTTTCCGGGGGCAGTTTCTGGCGCAGGGCCAGAGCCGGGGCTACCATGAACCAGGGTTGCTGCGAAGTCAGGGCCACGGACGCGGCTGCCAGGCGGCCGCAGCTCACGTCGGCGTCAAAGCTCAGTTCCTTGAAGGGCAAGACCTCGTGGGCCGGAAAGATGAGTACCCGGGACTCCGGGCCATTGGGCCGGGCATCCTCTTGTCCCAGAAAAAAGGTCAGGTCCTTTAAAATTTGTTCAGAAACCTTGACATTGGGCGTAATAAGGAGAACCGGGCGGTGGATGTGCTGAAACAGCCGGGCCAGGATATAAGCCCCGGCCCCGGGAGTAAGGCCCTGGAGATACGCCTGCCGGGGTTCCCGGGAGAGGGCTACGGCCAGGTGGTGCGCTCCAGCGCTGGTGGATGGTTTGACTGCCACTGGCTAACTATAAACCGGCCGGGGAGATTTTTCAAGAAGCCCCCGGATAGCGGCCGGGGGCGCGCCTGTCAACAACCGAGGCTGGCCATGGACCTCAGAGGCGGTCTCCGTGGAAACCGTACCGGGTCGCCTTATTTCCGCCGACGGAATTATTTTAAATACTCCACTATGTTGTATGTAACCAGGTCTTGCACGATTAATGGTTCATTTGTTAAACATTCGTGCACTTCAGTCAGGCCAGAGATAACCAGAAGCCTACGCCTGGGAGGATTCCCATGATTAGATATCTGCACCTCCCGGCTAATATTTTTTACCAAACCCCGGCTTGGGGGCCTTAAAAGCTGCCGATAGGAAAACCGGTCGCCCTGGGCGGCCGACCACCCCGGGTGGACGGTTTATGGTTTTTGATACGTAACTTGCTGTAATCTCTTTTTTATTCGCAATAGATAATTTTTTCTTAACCTGATCTTTTAACCCCTTAACATAATTTGTCGAAGATGCCTAACTGGCAGCAAACTTGCATTGTTACAGGGTGAATACCTTTGTAGAGCAGGTTGTGGTGCAGGGTAAGGCACCGGTGGAGAACGCCAACCAACTCACCTCGATAGGGATCACACCATGCTGATACTCACCCGCAAGATTGGCGAAAGTATTCTGGTCGGCGACAACATCCGTCTGGTGGTGCTGGAAATCCGCGGCCGGCAGATTCGGCTGGGTATTGAGGCCCCGGCGGATATTGTAGTCCTGAGAGAAGAAATCGCCCAGCGCCTCACCGATGAAAACCTGCGCGCCGCCAACTTCAACTACCAGGAGGCGCAGCAGGCGGTCAACGCCCTGACGCTAGAGTTTGCCCATAAACTGGCCTTGCGGCCCCCCCGGCCTGAATCTCCCACCGTCACCGTCGAATCCCAGACTTTAGGCCGTGTAACGGTGTCGGCAGACCAAATCATTACCTTCGCGTCGGGACTGCCGGGATTCCCCGATGAGCACCGTTTCGCCCTGATCAATGACCATCTGGAACCGCCCTTTTATTGCCTCCAAAGCGTGGATAACCCCGCTCTGGCTTTCGTGGTGACCGACCCCACCGCCTTGGTGCCGGATTATCGCCCCAAGAACGGCGCCAGAACCTTGCAAGAATTGCGCGCCAGCAGTCCCGAGGACTTGCAGGCCTTGGTGACCCTGACCATTCCACCCGGCCGGCCCCGGGAGATAACCGCCAATCTGATGAGTCCGCTCCTGATCAACCCGGAGCAGGGGTTGGGCAAACAGGTGGTCATCGAGAAGCCGCATTATTCCCATCAGTATCCGATTCTTTCCGTAAGACCGGGCTGCCAGCCCCAACCGCTCCCTTATGGTGATGTATCGCCGGAACCCCGGTGAAGTTATATTTTTAAGATATCTCCCCCGTACCAACCACGTAGCACGGTTAATTTCCACATCTGTAACTCTCCCCCAAAAAACGCCAGGCGGGCCTCAAGCCCGCCTGGCGTTTTTTTATCTCTTAACCGGCAGATTTACATGGGTTTGGTTTCCATGCCGGACTCCTCTCCCAGGAACTTCCAGGGGGAGAGACCGGTGGTCAGCGAACCGGTATCATAGTCGAACAGATCCTTCACCAGGGCATTGCCCTTCTTGTAGAGCACCCTTAAGGGAATATCCGCCGGGCAGTTCTCTTCGCACAGGCCGCAGTCAATGCAGCGCCCGGCCATGTGGATGGCGCGCACCAGTTGAAAAATGCTGTCCGGGGGCACCTTGCCGGTGCTCATCAGGTCGGGGTGCTCCAGGGCGCATTCTTTACAGAAGCACATGGGGCAAATATCCCGGCAGCCGTAGCACTTGATGCACTTATTGAACGCTCCCATCCATTCCTGAAAGGCCGCCTCGCCGGACAAAGCGTCGATCCGGTCCACCCGCAGGCTCCGGAGCACCGGGGCGCACTTGTCCCCGGAGTCGATCACCGAAGGCCAGGGGCCGGCGCACTCGCAGTAGTCGGCCTGATCCTGGGGACAGGCAACCCCCACCAGGACCACTTTTTCCGGGTCCAGTTGGCCCCACTTATAGAGCTCATTGAGGCCCCGCTCATCGCAGCCTCTCACCTGAATGGCAAAGGTGGCGTCAGGGTAGCCGGAGGTCAGCTGTTGCAGCAATTTGTCCAGGGGGTAACGGGCATCCCCGGGGGCCACGATGGCCTGGTCCACTTCCTCCGGGCGTTCCGGAGTAAACAGATGGGGCAGCGGGTGCCCGTCCTTCATGATATACCCCAAATACCCCGCCACCTTGCCGTCTTTGAGCAGGTTCCGGACTTTTTTACGCAGCCTATCCATGAAGTCGTATCCTTATATCTTTCTCTGTGGTTCTGGTTACGCCGCCTTGGGCGCGATTTTCAGGCGCGAGGGGCCCATCTTCTTGATTTTTTCGGTAAACTCCCGGATCACCTGGGCGAATTTGGGACCTTCGGCAGCGGAGATCCATTCCAGGTGCAGCCGCCCATCTTCGAAGCCGGTGAATTTCAGGAGGTCCTGGAGGAACGTCATGCGCTTGATGGTCATGTAATTGCCCTTCAGGTAGTGGCAGTCGCCGATGTGGCAGCCGCCGATGAGCACCCCGTCGGCGCCCTTCTGGAAGGCCCGGAGCACGTGGTGCGGCGAGACCGTACCGGAACACATGACCCGGATCACCCGGATGTTGGCGGGGTATTGCAAGCGGCTGACGCCGGCCAGGTCCGCCCCGGCATAGGTGCACCAGTTACAGAAAAAACCAATGATTTTCGCTTCGTACTCTTTTTCGGCCATTTGATAAATCCTCTATCTGAAATGGGGCGGAGTTAAGCGCCCGCAGCCTCTTCCATTTCTGCTTCCAGTTCCGCCAGGGCCTCATCCACCTGGGTGTAAAGCTGCTTGTGGCTGAACCCGAAGAGCGTGATGCACTCCGAGGGGCAGTTGGCAGCGCAGGTGCCGCAGCCCTTGCACAGGGCCTGGTTCACTTCCGCCAGTTTTTCGTCTTCCTTGAAACTGATGGCCCCGAAGGGACAGACCCCGACGCAGGCCTGGCAGCCGGAACACGTCTCCGGGTCAACATGGGCCACCACGCCGCCGGCCCGGATCACATCCAGGGCCAGGACCAACGCGGCCCGGGCCGCCGCCGCCTTGGCCTGGGCGATGGCTTCATCCATGGGCTTGGGATAATGGGCCAGTCCGGCCACAAAGACGCCGTCGGTGGCGAAGTCCACGGGCCTGAGCTTCATGTGGGCTTCCAGGAAGAAGCCGTCGTTGGTCAAAGGCACCTTGAACAGTTGGGCCAGCTTCTCCTGCTCCTTGACGATGATGGCCGAAGCCAGGGTCAAGACATCGGGATTGAGGTGCACCGGGATCCCCAAGATGTGGTCGATCACCGTCACCGTCAGGCTGCCGTCGGCGGCTTGCGTGACTTTGGGCTTGTTTTCCAGCTCGTAGCGGATGAAAATTACGCCCTTTTCCCGGGCCTCTTTGTAGATGTTTTCCCGCAGGCCGTAGGTGCGCAGATCCCGGTACAGGACGTAGACGTCCATGTCGGGATTGATCTCTTTGAGCCGCAGGGCGTTTTCCACCGAGTGGGTACAGCAGACCCGGCTGCAGTAGGGCCGCTCCGGTTCCCGGGAGCCGACGCACTGGATGAAGACCGCGGAATTGGCCCCGGTGACCAGAGGATTCTTTTCCCTCAGCGCCTGGTCCATTTCCAGGGACAGGAGCACCCGGGGATTTTCTTTATAGAGATACTCTTTGGGCTTGTAGGAATGGCCGCCGATGGCGATGATGGCAGCGCCATGCGGCACCTCGGTTTCCCGGCCTTCACTGACGATGGTGGAGACAAAGTTTCCCACGAACCCCGTGACATTGGTGATGTCGGCGTTGAGATAGACCTGGACTTTGGGGTGACTCGTCACCCGGGCCACCAGGTCATCTACATAGGGCTGCACCGCTTCGCCGTTCCAGGTATGGTTGAGCTTGCGGGCATGACCGCCCAGGAAATCCTTTTTCTCCACCAAAGCTACGTCGTAGCCCTGGTTGGCCAGGCCGAGAGCGGCCTCCATACCGGCCACACCGCCGCCGATCACCAGACCGGCCTTGGTCACCGGCAGATCGAATTCCTGCAACGGCGGCTGCAAGGCCACAGTGGCCACGGCCATGCGGACCTGATCCTTGGCCCGATGGGTGGCGGCTTCCGGCTCGTTCTGGTGAACCCAGGAGCCCTGATCCCGGATGTTGGCCATCTGAAAGAGGTACTTGTTGAGGCCGGCTTCCGTGATGGTCTCCTGGAAGGTGGGTTCATGGGTGCGCGGCGTGCAGGAGGCTACCACCACGCGGTTGAGGTTGTGCTCCTTGATCCGTTCCTTGATGAGTCCCTGGGTGTCCTGGGAGCAGGCAAACAGGCTGTTCTCCACGAAGGCCACGTTGGGGAGGGTCAGGGCGTAGTCCCGCACCGCCTCCACATCGACCACGCTGGCGATATTGACCCCGCAGCTGCAGACGAAGACGCCCACCCGGGGCTCTTCGGCGGCCACATCCCGCTCGGCAAATTTCGGCTTCTTCTTGGCCAGGGAGTAACGGGCCTCGGAGAGCATCTCGCTGGCCGCGGACGCGGCAGCGGAAGCTTCCATCACCGACTGGGGGATGTCCTTGGGGCCCTGGAAGGCGCCGCAAACAAAAACTCCGGGCCGGCTGGTGGACACCGGCGTAAAGGAGGACGTCTCGGCGAATTGGTCCGAGTTGAGCGCCACCCCCAGGGTCTGGGCCAGCGCCATCACTTCGGGGGCCACTTCCATGCCCACCGACAAGATCACCAGTTCAAAGATCTCGTCCTTTAAGTTGCCGTGCTCGTCCAGATACCGGATATTGACGTCATCGGAGCCGGGCACCGCATCGATCGTGTGCACCCGGGAGCGGATGAACCGGACCCCCTGCTCGTCCCGGGCCCGCCAGTAATATTTTTCGAATTCTTTGCCGTGGGTGCGCATATCCATGAAGAAAATCGCCGCATCCAGGGGCACTTTGCTATGCTCCTTGGCGATGATGGCTTCCTTGATGGCATACATGCAGCACACCGCCGAGCAGTAGCTGTGGTCGCAGTGATTCACATCCCGGGACCCGACGCACTGGAGCCAGGCGATCTTGGTGGGTTCCTTGTGGTCCGAAGGCCGCACCATGTGGCCCGAGAAGGGTCCGGCCGCGGCCAGGATGCGCTCGAATTCCATCCCGGTGATGACATTGGCCAGCTTGGTGTAATTATAGGCGCCGTAGCGGCTGGGATCATAGGGTTGGAAGCCGGCCGCCAGGATGACCGCGCCGACGTTGATGTCCCGGTCCACATCCTTCTGATCGAAATCCACTGCCCCGGTGGGGCAGAATTTTTCACAGGCCTTGCACTTGCCGCCTTTTTTGAAATAGATGCAGGAATCTTTATCGATGGCATACTTGGGGGGCACCGCCTGGGGATAACTCAAGTAAGCCGACTTACGCTTGGCCAGGCCCATGTTGTATTCGTCAGACACCTTCTTGGGACATTTCTCAGCGCAGAGACCGCAGGAGATGCACTTCTCCATATCGATATAGCGCGCCGCCTGGTGCACCTTGACCGAGAAATTCCCCGGCTCGCCACTGATCCCGACGACCTGCGCCGGAGCCATTACCTCGATGTTAATATGCCGGCCGACCTCGACCAGCTTGGGCGAGATAATTCACATAGCGCAGTCATTGGTGGGAAAGGTCTTGTCCAGCTGCGACATGACCCCACCAATGGCGGTTTTGGCCTCCACCATGTGAACGAAGTATCCGGCATTGGCCAGATCCAAAGCGGCCTGCATTCCGGCGATACCGCCGCCGACCACCATCACTGCGCCAACCGGCTTATTTCCTTGCTTTTTCGCGCTCATAAAGGTTCACCTGTCATCTCAGTGGTTAACTAGACTTATTATAAGATCAAACTTGGACCCTAACCTCAAGAGGAAACCCCCCAAGTGTGGGGCTATTGTGATTTATAGTACAAGCCAGTTGCCTCAGTCAAGTAAAATCGCTCTTTAAATTGAGTCTTTCCTGAGACCTGACCCGCCCTGTCCAGTAATTCACTTTAGTGCATTATTAGGGTCACATTTATCCCACGAAGCTCCTGCAAAACTCTTCATTGACCACCATGGCCGCTTTGGGGCCACCCCCAATCATGAAACTCCTTCGGCTGGGGCGGTTCGCGAACCGCCCCTACGGGTGGACTTTCACAGTAACAGCCATAAAGGGGGGCCGAGGGTTTTTCTTTGGGGGGGTGGCCAGGACCCCGGGGGGCTCATAGGTGCGTCTCCGGCCAGAGACCTGCAGAGACCCGAGGCTGTGGAAAGGGTGATTTTCGGGTTGGTCCAGGCGAACCGTGCGCCGGGATGACGGAAGTCCCGGGTCCTTGAAGCCTTGACCCGAGGCGGCAAAACGGCGCCGGAGAGAATCCCCGGACATCGCCGGCTGCGGGGTTGCTGTGCCGCCAGGGCGAGCCGGCCGGCTTTAGCCGCAGAGGTGGAGAGGCTTAAATGGCCGGAGCCGGGGACAGAACCTTGCCCTTGACCTTTTTACTTGCACTTTATTATAAGTTGAAGTTGTGATATATTGATATCAAATCTGAGAAAAGCAGTTGGGGTGACGATAGATCCCCCTGAGGGAGTTAGGAAAACGCCGACCGAAAATTTTTTCCGGGTCCATCAATTGTATTGACATTTCCCTTTGTGCGCATATATTATGGCCTGGAAAAGAGTTTGTTGGCTTTTTCTCATTTACTCCAGTGGGGGGGGAGAAGCCTGGTATCAACCCTAGCGCAAAGGAGGAAGGTGTATGCGTTCTAAAGTGGTGGTCGGGTTGCTGATGGTAGTGGTAGCCGTGTTTTTTCTCTCTTCCGTCGCACCGGCGGCTCAAGGGGCGAAGTTGCTCTGCGTTTCCAAAAAAGAGCTGAAGGGTGAAGACACCGTAGCATCGTGCCTTGCCAAAGGTGAGCGGTTCGCAGTCATCGATCCGTACGGCATGGTGCGCATCTTGTCCCCGGAAGAAATAGAGCTGACCAAGGCTTTCAATCCCAAAGCCTTCGAGACCCGGGCCTTTGGCATGAAATATCAGAAAGATGCTCCGGCGCTGCCGCCGCTGCCGGTGTCCAAAGAAGCTCCGTAAGTCTATTTGTCAACTTAGCTCAGTCTGCCGACGGCCCCCAAAGTTCGCTTTGGGGGCTTTCTCGTTACATGCGAGGTTCTTATGCTTGAGATCGACGACCTCTGGGTCAACATCGACGACAAGGAGGTGCTCAAGGGGATCAACCTGCGGATCCCCGTCGGGGAGACCCATATCCTCTTCGGCAAGAACGGCTCCGGCAAGTCCAGCCTGCTCATGGCCATCATGGGTTTCGCGCGCTATGCCGTGAAGCAGGGGCGGATCAGCTTTCTGGGGCAGGATATCACCCAACTGCCCATCTATGAGCGGGCCCGCCTGGGACTGGGCCTGTCCTTCCAGCGCCCGCCCACTATCCGGGGGGTCAAGACCGCGGACGTCTTGCGGGTGTGCTCCCGGGGCGCCATCGTGCCCGAAGTCCTGGCCGCGACCTACGATTTCACCCAGTTTCTGGACCGGGAGGTCAATTACGGCTTTTCCGGGGGAGAGATCAAGCGTTCCGAACTTATGCAACTGCTGGCCCAGAATCCCAAGATGGTGCTCCTG